>JBDRZL010000018.1 GCA_039803925.1 candidate division WOR-3 bacterium
AAGACTTATAAAAAAATTAAAAAAAGAAGGAATTAAAGTAAAAGAACTTACACTTCATGTAGGTCCTTTTACATTTCTTAATAATATAGAAGATGAAGAAATTATAAAGGAATTTTATGAAATTCCTGAGGAAACTTTAATGGAAATAGAAAAAACCAAAAAGAATGGTGGAAGGATTATTTCAGTGGGAACAACTGTAACAAGAGCTTTAGAAACATGGGGACTTACAGGTAAAAGAAAAGGGTATACTGATTTAATAATAAAACCTGGTTTTGAATTTAAAATTACCGATATCTTACTTACAAATTTTCACCTTGAAAATCTCTCCCCTATACTTTTAACCCTTGCCTTTGTAAAGGATGAAAATTTATTAAGGGAAAGTTATAAAGAGGCTCTTAAAAGAAATTACAGATTTTACAGTTTTGGTGATGCAATGCTTATAATACCTTAATTTACCCAGCTTTTTTTACTTTATAACTTTCCCTCCACAAGATTAAAAAAATTACAAAATAAGAGGTAGAAGCCAAAACTATAAAAAAAAGGGATAAAAATACAAGATACTCTTTTAAGGGAAAATTAAGTAAATAAAAAATAAAAAGTAAAGAGAGAAAAAAACCTGCCAGTTTACCAGAAATATTTGAACCAATAACTTTTCCTTTCTTCCACAATAAATAACCGAAAAATAAACTTACAAAATCTCTCAAAAAAAGTATAATAACAAAAAATAAAGGTAAACCTTTAAAAAAATAAAGAGATATAGAAACTGAATTAAAAAAAATCTTATCAATCACATGGTCAAGAATCTTACCCAGTTCAGAACTCTCTTTTCTTTTTCTTGCTATATAACCATCAAAAATATCAGTGATAACAGCAAGAGAAAGTAAAAATAAAACTATTTTTGATTTATTTTCCTTTATAAAATATATAACAAAAAAAAGAATTGGTAATCTTGTTAAAGAAAGGATGTTCTGAATTTTAAAAAGTTCATTCATTTTATACCTTCACTAAGCAATTTTTCAGCAGCATTTAAAGAAGTTTCATCAATTTCCTTACCTGCGATCATCCTTGCAATTTCTCTTTTTCTTTCTTCTATACTCTTAAGTTCCTTTACTTTAATTATAGTCTTTCCGTTTTTAACATCCTTATAAACATGAAAATGGTAATCAGAAAAAGATGCAATCTGCGGCAGATGAGTTATACAGAAAACCTGTTTTCCTTTCGCCAAAGTTTTTAAATTTTTCCCAACAATTCTTGCAACTTCACCTCCTATACCTGTATCAACCTCATCAAAAAGAAGGATTTTGCTACTTTCCCTTTCAGAAATTAAAGTTTTTATAGCAAGCATTATTCTTGAAAGTTCACCACCTGAGGCAACCTTTGATAGGGGAAAAGGGCTTTTATCCTTTGAAGTTGAAATTAAAAACTCCACTTCATCTTTTCCTCTTTCGTATAAATCTCTTTCATAAAATTTTACCTCAAATTTTACATAAGGGAAACCAAGATTTAAAAGCATCTTCTCAACTTCTTTTTCAAATTCTTTTGTTTTTCTTTTTCTTTCCTTTGATAACATATTAGCCCTTTCTTCAAGATTTTTTTCCAAATCCTTCAAATTTTTCTCCATTTCTTTTATCTTATTTTTTAAAATTTCAAAATTCTCAAGTTCTTCCTTCCATTTTTTATATAAAAATAAAAGACCTTCTTCATCTGTTCTGTGCTTTCTTTTTAAATCCTCAATTTTCTGAAGTAAATTCTCAAGTTCTAAAAGTTTTTTTTCTTCTTCTTCCTCTTCAAATCTTATCTTTACAAATTCACCGAGTGCTTCACCAAGGAGGTTATCTATTTCCTTTAAAAGTTCAAATCCCCTTTTACCTATTTCTTTAAAGAGATTTTCATTTTTTAATATCCTTCCAATCTTGTTTATAACCGAGTCCTCTCCTTCACCTAATTCGTATAAAATTTCATTTATTTTTTCATTAAGCTCTTTCCTTTCATTCAATTTTCTGTATTTATCAAAAATTTCACTTACATTAATATTTTCAATATCTATTTCTTTCATTTCTTTTATTGAATGTTCCATAAAATCTTTCATTGTTAATATTCTCTCATAATCCCTTTGAAGTTCATTATATTCTTTTAAACTTTTTTTATAAGAATTAAAAAGTTTTTCAAATTTTTCACTTTCTTCTGTTAAAAAGGAGTATCTATCAATTATATCAAGGTAATTTCTTTTATTAAGAAAGTAAAACTGAGAACTCTGTCCATGAATTTCAATTATTTTATCAAATATCTCCTTCAATATAGATAGAGATACAGGAACTCCATTAACTCTTATTTTAGAAACTTTCTCTGCAGGATAAAGTATTCTTTGAACAGATATTTCTTCTTCAACAGGAATTTCATATTTATCAAAAATTTCCTTATCAGGTTCAAATTTAAAAATACCCTCAACATAAACTTCTTTCAAACCCTCAAATATGCTCCAGTCCACTCTTTCACCTTTTAAAAGCAAAAGGGATTCAAGAATCATTGATTTTCCAGCACCTGTTTCTCCTGTGAAACATATAAATCCCTCCTTGAAGGAAAGCTCTATTTCCTTTATTAATATGTAATTTTTAAGATGAAGGTATAATAGCATGTTAAAAATTAAACTTTTCCTTTAATCTTTTATATATACTTTTTCCCCTATCTTTAAAACTTATAAACTTTATTTTAATTTCATTACTTGAGATTAAAATTTTTTTGTTAAGCGGTAATTCAAACTCCATCTGTCCATCAACCCATAATTTGGGAATGTTAGTTTTTCCCTTTGGAATAATATAAACCTTCTTACCAGAAGGAACAACAATTGGTCTTGCGTTTACATTAAAAGGGGCAATAACATTTATACAGAAACCTTTAAGATCATAGTAAAGAATTGGACCATTAAGAGCAAGATTATAGGCAGTTGAACCTGTTGGGGTACATATTAAAACCCCATCAGCAGAATAGAAGAACTTAACATTTTCAATCAAAAGATCAAATTCCATAATTCTTCCTGATGGCTCATTTCTAATTAAAAGGTCATTGAGTGCAAAACATTTTTTGTTATCCCATTCTATAAAAACTGTTTCTCTCTCAAGAATAGAAAAATCATTTTTTATAATTTTTTCAAGATAACTTTCAATCTTATCCTTATTTACATCACATAAAAAACCAACTTTTCCCATATGAACACCAAGAAAAATAGAATCAGGGAAATAGTGAACTGCCTTTAAAAGTGTTCCATCACCACCAAGAGTTATAACAATATCAAAATCTCTTTTTTTTAATTTCTCAGGCTCAGAAGTAAGTTCTAATTCTATTTTTTTTTCCTTAAAAAAATTTTCAATTTTTTTTATGATAGAATTAACATTTTCTTTTTTAGGGTTGTAAACAATAATAGGTCTTTTTATTTTAAATTCCATAATTTAAACTTATAAACTCTTTCCCCTTTATTAATAAGAACAAAGTAATTACCAGATTTATTAAACTTAAAACTAAAAACATTATTTAATTCTTTTTTAAAAACTTCTCTACCCTCAGAAGAAAAAACTTTTATTACATAATCTCCTTTTAAAGGCAAAGTGAAATATTCTTTATTAAAGTAAATCTTTATTTTTTCCTTACTTTCATTTTTAACATAACCTTCTTCAAACCCTACATAGGTTTTTTCCATAAGAATATGTCTCCTTGGATCAATTAGAATAGAAGCTGGAGTAAATCCTAAATAAATTTTAAAAATCTGATTCTGAAGGGAATCTTTAACTCTAACAAAAATTGTATCACCTATACTCCTAAGAAAACCAATTTCAAGAGGAAAATTAAAAATACTTGTATTATAAGTCTGTGTATCCTGGGTTTGCTTAATATTTATAAAATATGTATCAGAAATTACATCGTAACTCCATTTTATTATAGGATGACCAACCTTATAAACCCATTGGTCAAAAAACTTATAAAGATTAAATCCAGTCCTTGCTTCAAGAAAAAGTCTTAAATCTTCTGTTGAGGCATTTTTATATTTAAAATTTAAATGATAATCCCTTAAAGCATTAAAAAATAATGTATCATCATTTATAAGAAATCTCAACATATGTAAAACACAGGCTCCCTTATCATAAGTAATAACAGAAAAAAGGTAAAGAGGGTTATATATAGGAGAAATCCATTCAAGAGAACTGTTTATAACATTTTGTTGAAAGTAATGAATATAACTAAGATAAGAGGAATATCCATAATTATATTCATTCCATAAGGCTTCACAGTATGAAGCAAAACCTTCATTTAACCATATATCAGCCCATTCCTTCAATGTAACAGAATTTCCAAACCAGTGATGGGACATTTCGTGAAGATGCACCATTTCAGAAAAATAACCGGGGTATCTTACATAATAATCATCTACAAAAACAATAGTATTGTGTTCCATTGCACCAAAATAATAAGCATTTACTTCAGCATTTCCGTATTTCTCACTTTTAAAAGGGTACTCACCAAATTTATTTGAAAGGAAAGTTAGCATCTGGGGTAGTTTCTGAAAGGATATTATTCCAGAGGTAGTATCAGAGGGATAAACAAAATTCATTATAGGCATAGAATTCCATGAATCATATAATATTTTATAAGGGTAAATTGCAAGAGCCATTAAGTATGTAGGAATATCATAATTAGTTTTCCAGTGATATATTTTTGTATTACCGATCTGTTTTACTGAATCAAGGAGACCATTTGAAGCTACAACAAAAGTATCAAGAACTTGAATATGGAAAGAAATCTTAGCCTTTTCAGAAGGTTCATCAAAACAGGGAAACCAGTTCCTTGATCCATTAGGTTCGGTAAAACTATAAGCCTGATGAATTGAAGGAATAAAAATAAAACCAACTCCTCCCTGTCTGGAAGGTTGTCCGTGATAAAATATGGAAACACTATCTATAAAACCTGAATCAACTGGATTTAAAAGTTTTATGCTCAATATTCCAGTATTTAAATGGGAAAAATAAGATGAATTTGAAATACTATCCACTTTAAGTTGAGGATGAAGATGCAAGAAAATGCTGTCAAGTCCATTTTTTTTACTCATAAATTTTAAAGTATTTTTACCTCCTAAGGTCTCAGCATAAACATCAACCCATAAGAAAAGATTATAGGAAAGCACATCAAAAGAATGCGGGGTTGATAGCAAATCACCTTTTAAATAATAGTTCTCTTTAAGGGGTGTCTCAAAAATTAAAAAGATTAAATATAAAATCATAATAGATTTTACCTTATATGTAATTTACCTTGCAAATTAAAAATTTCAAAGTTATTTATTTTAGAAATAAAGGAGGAAAGGGAAATGAGAATTGAAAAATTTACTGATAACGCAAAAGAAGCCATTTATAAAGCACAGAATATTCTAATTGACTTAAAACACACTCAACTGGATGTAGAACATCTATTTTTAGGTCTTTTAGATACAGAAAACTCACCTGTTTCTGAAATTTTAAGCAAATATGGAGTATCACCACAGATCATCAGGGAAAGACTTAAAAGAAGCCTTGAAAAAATACCTCAGATAGAATTCGGTTCTTATCCTGCTAATCAGATTTATATAACTCCAAGACTCAATGATGTTTTCAAAATTGCTGAAGAAGAAGCAAAAAGAATGGGAGATGAATATATTGCCTCAGAACACCTTTTCCTTGGAATTGTTGAAAAGAAAGATGGAGAAGCAGGAAAAATTTTAAGAGACTATCATATTGATAAAGAAAAAGTTTATAAGGCAATTTACGAAATAAGAGGTTCTCAAAGGGTTTTAGACCCTCAGGCAGAAACCAAATACAAGGCACTTGAGAGGTTTACAATAGATCTTACAAATCTTGCAAAATCTGGTAAACTTGACCCTGTAATAGGTAGGGACGAGGAAATTGAAAAAGTTATAATGGTTCTTTTAAGAAAATCAAAAAATAATCCTGTTTTAATAGGAGAACCCGGAGTCGGAAAAACCGCAATAGTTAATGGCCTTGCACACAGAATTGTGAAAAAAGAAGTTCCTGATCCCTTAAAGGAAAAGAAAATACTTCTCCTTGATATGGGCGCACTTCTTGCTGGAACAAAATTTAGAGGTGAATTTGAAGAAAGACTTAAAGCAGTGATAGACGAAGTTAAAAAGAGAAAAGGAGAAATAATTTTATTTATTGATGAAATACACACAATCGTTGGAGCAGGTGCTGCTGAAGGTGCAATAGATGCAGCTAATCTTTTAAAACCGTCTCTTGCTTCAGGAGAGTTAAGAGTTATAGGAGCAACAACCCTTGATGAATATAGAGAACACATAGAAAAGGATGGAGCTCTTGAAAGAAGATTTCAACCAATTTATGTAAATGAACCCAGTATAGAAGAAACTATAGAGATACTTAAAGGTTTAAAAAATAGGTACGAGGAACATCACAAGGTGAAAATTCTTGATGATGCAATAGAGGCTTCTGCTAAGCTATCTGCAAGATACATTCAGGGAAGAAAATTACCTGATAAGGCAATAGATTTACTTGATGAAGCCTGTGCTTATGTAAGAATGAAGCTCTCTGAAATGCCTGAAGATTTAAAATCCTTGAAAGAGGAAATTGAAAAACTGGAGGAAGAAGGGGAAACTTCAGCAAGGTATGGTGATTACGAAAAGGCTAAAATAATAAAGGAAAAACTGGAAAATTATCAAAAAATTTATGAAGAAAAGAAAAAAGAATGGGAAAAGCAAACAAAGTTTGATGATAAAGTTGATAAAAATGATATAGCCAAAATTGTAGAAAAAATAACTGGTATCCCAGCTTCAGAACTTGTTGAGGAAGAGATAAAAAAACTTTTGAAGATTGAAGAGGAGCTTTTAAACAGAGTGATAGGTCAATATGAAGCTGTTAAAGCAGTTTCTGAGGCTATTAAAAGAAATAGAGCTCTACTTTCAAATAAGTCAAAACCTATAGGAGTATTTTTATTTTTAGGTCCAACAGGTGTTGGTAAAACACATCTTGCACGGGAGTTAGCAAGATTTTTATTTAAAGATCCTGATGCACTTTTAAGAATTGATATGTCTGAGTATATGGAAAAACACTCAGTATCAAAACTCATTGGTGCTCCTCCAGGATATGTAGGTTATGAAAAAGGAGGACTTTTAACTGAGTCAGTAAGGAGAAGACCTTATCAAGTTATACTTCTTGATGAGATAGAAAAAGCAGATCTTGAAGTTTTAAACATATTATTACAGGTTTTTGATGCAGGAAGGTTAACAGATTCTCATGGAAGAACTGTTGATTTTAAGAATACTATTTTTATAATGACAAGTAACTTAGGTTCTGATATTCTTCTTGAAGATGAAATAGATTTTGAGAGTAAAAAATTAAGAGTTTCAAATCTTTTAAAAAGGACTTTGCCTCCTGAATTTATAAACAGAATTGATGAAATTGTTGTTTTTAAACCACTTTCAAAGGAAGATTTAAAGAAAATACTTGATCTTGAAATAGAACCCTTAAAGGATTCTTTAAAGGAAAAAGGAATAGAAATAATTTTTGAAGAATCTGCAAAGGAATTTTTAATTTCCATAGGGTATGATCCTTTATTTGGGGCAAGACCTTTAAAAAGGATAATCTCAAAATATGTAGAAAACGAAATAGCAAAAATGATTATAGAAGGGAAAATAAGTAGGAAAAATAAAATAAAAATAAAAGGTAATAAGGAAAAGTTAGAATTGGAAGTAATTTCTTAATATTGTTATAATTTATCATGGTTAAAATTTACTTAATTTTATTTCTAATACCCTATGGAAATTCACCAAACTGGGAAGGAGGTTCTGGATATTATTCAACTGGTGGAGGATTTGCTGACATAAATAAAGATTCTTACCTTGATTTCATAGTTTCAAATGGAAACGATATGCAAAGGCAAAAGAATACAATTTTTTTTAACATAAATGGTGCAGTTGAAATAAATCCCTCTTGGTTTTCCCTTGATGCAGAATATTCAGGACATCTTTCAATAAATGATTTCGATAATGATGGATATATTGACTTTGCCGTGAGTAACTACTTAGGTCCACAAGGATTTAGTTCACCCGGAAATGTTGTTATATATAAAAATTTAAATGGAACTGTTAATCCTTCTCCCTTCTGGAAATCAAAAGATAGTACTTACTCCTTTTCCTGCGATTTTGGAGATGTAGATGGAGATGGATATGCAGAAATTGCAATTGCTGGGGGAGAAAGATATACAGGTATAAAGGAATATATAAAAATTTATAAAAACAATTATGGAGTTATTGATACTTTGCCATATTATAACTCCCATTATAAATATTATGCCTATGATGTTCTGTTTTATGATATAAATAAAGATAACTGGCTTGATTTAATTGTTGCCTGCGATGGTGAACCAAATTTAATCTTCTTTAATCATTATGGTAAACTTGATACAATCCCAACCTGGAATTCTGTTGATTCAGATGGTTCACTTCAAGTTGATGCTGGTGATATTGATAACAATGGTTTCCCAGATTTAATATTTGCTAATAATGGACAATTGTACCCCTACTTAAGCAATTTAAAAATTTATTTAAATCTAAATGGGGTCCCCAATACAAGTCCTGATTATATCCTTGATAATACAAAAAACTATTACTCAACAGTTTCTCTATGTGACATCGATTACGATGGAGATTTAGATATAGGTGCTGGGGGATGGTGGGAACCTTTGGTGATTTTTGAAAATTTCGGAAATTTTTTCCATAACACTCCTGATTGGCAATGGTCACCATCTAATCCTTATGATCTTGTTTGTGAAAAGTTAACATTCACGGAAATTGATAACAGCTGGGTATCAAAAGAAGATACTTTTATAAGGATACAAAATATGCCAATTTATACTTTTAAGTTCAAAAATTTATGTGAAATTGAAAATGTTATTAAAATAGATTCAGGAATTAATTCAATAATTCCAATAAATTTTTACACATATTCTCTTGAATCAGGCTGGATATCCATAAATAAAAATATATCACAGAATAGGGATACATTTTTAATCAGATATAAAATTCCATTAAATTATGATATAAGTATAACAAACTGGGAGAACAGAAGAGGGAATTTTTATTTTCTCTCAAACTTTGTGAATATAAGCGAAAAAGTAAAATTCGAAAAATCTAAAAATAAAAAAAGTATTTTTGTTTATAAGGAATTTAAAGGAGAATTTTACGATTTATCCGGAAGGAAAAATAAAATTTTAAAAAACGAAATTGGTTTTATAAAGGAAAAAGGAAAGGTAACAAAAGTTATAGCATTTAATTAGAAAACATCAATATTTAATTATTTTATCCCATTCATTTTTATGCAATTCACAGAAACTTAAATTATACTGAGCATTTATAACTTCTCTCTGAAAGTGACTGTTATACAAAATACAATTCTTATCCTCACAGAACAAAAAATCCCTTCTTTTTAAAATTGAATCATAAAAAAATATACCCTGAATCACATAACTTATCAAAATCCGATTTAACCTTTCATCACCTTCTATTAAATAGTAATCCTTATATTTGGGTAAGGACTTTAAGCTCTTTGCAATATAATAATCTCTATCCTTTGCTGGTGCATAAATTACCCCTGGAATTGAAATCAAAACAGGAAAGGAAAAAAGTATAACTCTTAAATGCCATCTATCAGAATAAGTGGCTAAAAGTTGATCAGTAAAGAAAATTGTAAAAGAACTTTCAAGATCTCTCTGTAAAGGAGAAATAAATTCCTTGTATATTTTTAAAAATTTTAATCCATCATAAACAATACCTTTTTTCCTTTTCAAATTCTTTAAATTTCTTCTTTCGTAATCAATTTCAACTGGAAAAGGATTTTCATTTAAATATCTTTTCAAAGGATCAAGAACCCTTATTTTTGCTAAATATTCTGCCTTTTTATTCAATTCCTCTCCTTCAAGTTTTAAAAGTGGGTCTTCTTCTAAAAAAACTTCAAAACCCTCTCTTTCAAAAAATTCTTTAATTTCTATAAAATTTACTCCTTCATAATTAACTTTATATAAATGAATTTTTTTCATAAGTTATTATAATATATAATAACAGAAGTTGGATTTATTTTGGTAAACAAGGAATCAAAAAATCAAGCGCTTAGAGATAACAAAACTTTATAAAAAAGAAGACCTTTTAAACAAAAAGGTGATAGCAGTTTATAACTACCCCCTAAATATAATAACAAAGTGGTTTTAATACAACCTGATAGAAAAGTTGAGAATAGTAAAAGAATTTTATGATATTTTGAATAAATGAGATTTACATTTACAATCTGTTGAACCAAATTTTTTAACTTCAATTTCAAATTCTTTAGAAAAAATTTTTGCCAGCTTACATTCAAGTTTCTCCTTTTCTTTCTTCTCAATCAAAATAATAAATTTTATTTTTCCTTCTGTAAGCAAATAATCAATATGCCATCTTTTATTCTTCCTTTTACCCTCAGAAAGCTCTATATGCCTTTTTACTCTTTTAAATCCAGCCTTTCCATTTGCAGAACCTATATAAATGTATCTCCCATTAAAATTAAATAAAGGAAGCCTTCCAGGTTTAATTTTTTTATTATCTAATTCAAGTAAAACTATATAAACCCTTTGATAAAAGGACTTAAGGTTTCCCTTTTTTGAAATTTCTAAACCCTCACTCTCGAGATTCGCAGGGTTTTGGGGATTATGTATGTTGGTTTTCTGAAATTGTTAAAACCTTACACACTTTCACACGGACACTCGGAAGCACGGTGGTGCTTTTCTTAAATTTCTAAACCCTTACACCTATTTTGAGTTTTTCTATAATTATTTCTGCAGCTCTTTTACCTGAAAGTAACATTGCTCCAAAAGTTGGTCCCATTCTTGGGAGACCAAAAGTTTCAGCAACTGCCATTCCTGCTACTACAAGACCTGGAAAAACTTCTCCTGTGTGTTCTACAACAGCATCCTCTGAAGCCTCAACCCACATTGCACCTAAACCTTTTAACTTTAAATATCCTCTCTGCTCAAGGGATTTTACCACGAAGGCATCATGCCCTGATGCATCTATAACGAATTTTGATTCAAGACCAATAGGGTCTACACAAGTAATTTGTCTTGGAAGACCTTCCACAGGTGACCAGTTTACAACAACACCAGAAACTCTTGGAGTCCCATTATCTTCTCTGATAACAACATCATCAAATTTTGTGAGTTGTAAAAATTTAACACCTGCATCACTTGCAGCTGCAATTAATTTTGAACAAGCTTGAGCTCCATCAGTAACATAAAGACCAGAACTTATCTCCTCAAACTTTATACCTATTTCCTTCAAATATTCCTGAGAAGGAGCCCTGAAGGTGACCTTATTCATAAAAAATCCACCAAGCCAGAAACCTCCACCAAGATAATTATTTCTTTCTATTACAAGGGTATTTAAACCTTCCTTTGCCAATTCTCTTGCTGCAGTTAAACCTGCGGGTCCTGCTCCAACTACTATAACATCACTTTCAATAACTCCCTCAAACATTTTTAAAAAAGAAATAGTAATAGCCTTTGAAACATCCTTTTCAGAAACCTTTTCAAACATTTTAGTTCTCCTCAAAATTTAATAAGGGATTTGAACCCTCTAAATTTCTCTTGGAATTAATTATACCCCCTCTTTGATAGAAAATCAATACTTATTATAAAATTTAAATCATGTATTTTCAGGAAATAATTGAAAATCTCAATAAATTCTGGAAAAAAGAAGGCTGTATAATTTTTACACCCTATAATTCTGAAGTGGGGGCTGGAACCTTTAATCCAGCCACTTTTTTAAGGTGTTTGGGTAAAAAACCTTGGAAATGTGCTTACTTTGAACCAACAAGAAGACCAAAGGATGGTAGATACGGGGATAACCCCAATAGAGTTTTGCAGTATTTCCAGTACCAGGTAGTTCTAAAACCTCCTCCAGAAGATGTTCAGGAAATTTATCTTAATTCTTTAAGGACACTTGGAATTAAAATTGAAGAACATGATGTAAGATTTGTTGAGGATGACTGGGAATCAGAAACTCTTGGAGCTTGGGGAATTGGCTGGGAAGTATGGCTTGATGGACTTGAAATCACACAATTTACTTACTTCCAGCAAATTGGAGGAATAGATCTTGACCCTATTACCTGTGAAATTACTTACGGACTTGAGAGAATTGCAATGTTTTTACAGAACAAAAAGTCTATTTTTGATATAGATTGGAACGAAAATATTAAATGGGGAGATATTTACCTCCAAAATGAAAGGGAATTCTCTGAATATTATTATCATATAGCAAATCCAGATTTATGGAAAAACTTTTTTGAAGAAATGTACAGGGAAACTGAAAAATTAATTGAAAAGGACCTCATTATGCCTGCCTATGATGGAGTTATTAAAACTTCCCATGCTTTTAATATCCTGGATGCAAGAGGTGTTATATCACCTGCTGAAAGACAGATGATGATACAAAGAATAAGAAAACTTGCAAACAGTGTAGCCAAAAAGTATATAGAGAAAAATGGCTGATTATCTTCTTGAATTCGGAACAGAAGAATTACCACCTTTTTCAATAAAACCTGCTGTTTTAAAACTTAAAGAAGAATTTGAAAATTTATTTAAAGAGGAAAAAATTGAATTTAAAAATATAAAAGTTTTTGGTTCACCGAGGAGACTTGCTATACTCATTGAAAATATTTCAGAAAAACAGAAAGAATACGAAGAAGAAATAAAAGGTCCACCAATAAATATTGCCTTTAATGAAAGAGGTGAAAAAAGTGAGGTATTAAAAAAGTTTCTTGAAAGTAATAAAAGTGATGAAAAGTCAATTTACATAAAAGAAATAGAAGGGAAAAAATATGTTTTTATTAAAGTAAAGAAAGGAGGAAAAGACACAAGGGATATAATAAAAGAGAATATAATGGAGATTATAAAAAAAATTCCCTTTCCTAAAAAGATGAAATGGAATAGTGAAAATCTTACTTTTGCAAGACCGATAAGATGGATATTATCTTTATGGAATAAGGAAATTCTTGAACTTTCTCTCCCTATTAAAACCTCTAATAAAACAAGAGGAAATAGACTCTTCGGTAATAAAATTATTGAAATAAATTCTATAGAAAAATATGAGGAATCTTTAAAAAAAGAGGGAGTAGTGCCCTCTTTTGATGAAAGAAAAAAAATAATTCTTGAGAAAATAAATATAATATGTGAAAAATTAAATGCAGAACCTGTAATTGATGATAATCACTTAGAAGAACTCACAGGTCTTGTGGAATATCCTGGTGTAATACTATGTGAATTTCCAGAAAAATATTTAGAAATTCCAAAAGAAGTAATCTTTACTGCTATGAAATCCCATCAGAGATATATTCCCCTTATATCAAAAGATAAAAGAATCTTACCTTACTTTATAGCTGTTATAAATAATAAGGAAGAAAAAGAAAATATAATTAAAAAGGGATTAATAGATGTTCTTATTGCAAGATTAGAAGACGCAAAGTTTTATATAGAAAAAGATAACGAAATTCTCCTTGAAGAAAGGATAAATTTGCTTAAAGAAATAGTTTGGATTAAGGGATTGGGAAGTATTTATGATAAAAATTTAAGGGTAAAATCACTTTTTAATTATTTTATCAATAATTCAAATATTAAAATTTCTGAGAATAAAGAATTCCTTGAAAAAATTATAGAACTTTTAAGAACTGACCTTACTACGGAAATGGTAAGGGATGGAAAAGAATTTACAGAACTTGAAGGTATTATAGCATCAGAATATGCAAGAATCCAGAAAAAGGATGAAAAAACTATAAAAATTCTTAGAGAATATAGATTACCAAAATTTTACAAGGATGAATTACCAGAAACAAAGGAGGGGATTTTGATTTCTCTCTCAGATAAAATTGACACAGCTTTTGCTTTATTTGTAAGTGGTTATAAAATCAAAGGGTCAAAAGATCCAATGGGTTTAAAAAGAAATCTTTATTCTTTTTTTTATCTTATTACAGAAAAGCAAATCAAGTTTGACCTTGAAAAAATAGTTGAGTTTTCATTAAACCTTTTTGAAAATCAAAAAATTAGAATAAAATCAAATAAAGAAGAAATAACTTTAGAAATTCTAAAAAGATTTGAGAATTTCCTTGAGGAGTTTAAAGGTATAAGATACGATATAGTTGACGCAATAATAGAGAGTGATACAAAGGATCTTTATATAATTTATAAAAAAGCCTCTGTACTGAAGGAATTCCTTGAAAAGGAATGGGAAACTTTTGAAAAGGTAATAATAGGACAAAAAAGGGTATTTAACATTATAAAGAATGAAAAAACAAATGGAAGAGTAAAAGAAAATCTATTTGAAAAGGAAGAAGAAAAAGTTCTTTATAATGCTTTAATGGAAATTGAACCTCTTTTTATAAAAAATCTTGAAAAGGAAAATTTTGAAGATGCCTTTAGAGAACTTTTAAAATTAAGAGAACCAATTGATAAATTTTTTGACAATGTATTTGTTATGACTGATAATAAAGAAATAAGAGAAAATAGGCTCAATCTACTAAAAAGAGTATGGGAAGTTTTTAAGAAATACGGAAATCTCTCTAAAATTGTAATATGAAGGGTTTGATTCCCTTATTAATCAAGGAGGGATTATGAAAATTTTAGTTTTAACAAAAAGGGTCCCAGACACAGGAGTTCCAATAAGAGTTAAATCTGATGGGAGTGGTCTTGAACTCACCTCCATCCCCTTTGTTATGAATCCTTACGATGAATATGCTTTAGAAGCTGCTTTAAGAATTAAAGAGAAAAAAGGGGAGGGAGAAGTTGTTCTTTTATCTCTGGGTAATGAAGAATATAAAGAAACATTAAGACATGGTCTTGCAATGGGAGCTGATAGAGCAAAACTTATAAAGATTAATGAGCCCTCAGAACTTGACTCAATTCAGGTTGCAAATTTATTGATTGAAGAAATAAAAAAAGAAAATCCTGATACAATTTTTTGTGGAAAAAAAGCAGTTGATGATGAAAGAAACTATGTCCATATTTATATTGCAACAAAACTTCAAAAACCTTATATATATGGGGCAGTAAACATAGAACTCTCAAATGGCAATTTAAAAGTTACAAAGGAAACAGAAAAGGGTCTTGCAATTTTTGAACTTCCCCTTTCCTCATTTATTATATTTGATAAGTGTCAGTTTGAACCAAGGTATCCTTCTTTAAGAGGTATTATGATGGCAAAGAAAAAAAATATAGAGGAAATATTACCTCAAAATTTAACTGATAGAAAAATAGAAACAATTAGATATGAAGCTACACCAACTAAAAAAACTGGTAAAATTATAAATTTACCTTTTCCGGATAATGTTAAGGAACTTGTTAAACTTTTAAAGGAAGAAGCAAAAATTTTATAAAGGAGGTTTAAAAATGATAGGAATTTATCTTGAAAATAAGGAAGGAAAAATAAAAAAACATTCTCTTGAACTTATAAACTTTGGAATAAAAAATTTTGAAGGAGAAATAATTGCCTTTACAATAGGTGATAATGTGGAAAAAGAGGAAGCTTTCAAATATGGAGTGGATTCTCTTTATCTGATATCAAACAAAAATAAAATTGAATCAGAAGAAGGTATAATAAATTCTCTCTACGAATTTTTAAAAGAAAAGAATTTTAAAGTGCTTATTTTTCCAGCTTCAAATACAGGAAGAATAATCTCTGCAGGTGTATCTGCTCTTTTAGATTTACCTCTTATTCAGGATATTGTTGAAGTTAAAAAAGAAAACGGAAATTTAATTTTTAAAAGACCAGTTTTAGCTGGAAAAGCTTTTGTCTGGGAAAAGGTTAGAGGAGAAAAATTTGTAATTTCAGTAAGACCTAATGTAGCTCAGATTTCAGAAAATCCAAAAACTGGGAAATTTGAAAAGGTAATAACAAATGTAGAAGAAAAAATAAAAATAGTTGAAATCAAAGAAAAACAGGAAGAAGAGATAGATGTTGCAGAGGCTGAAATAATTGTTTCAGGAGGAAGAGGGGTTGGAGGTCCAGAAGGGTTCAAACCATTAAAAGAGCTTGCTAAAGTTCTTGGAGCAGCAGTAGGTGCTTCAAGAGCTGCTGTTGATGCTGGATGGATAGATCACTCCCATCAGGTAGGTCAAACAGGTAAAACAGTTTCACCAAATTTATATATTGCCTGTGGAATTTCAGGAGCACTTCAGCATCTTGCAGGGATGAGAACAAGTAAAGTTATAGTAGCTATTAATAAAGATCCAAATGCACCTATTTTTCAAATTGCTGATTATGGAATTATAGGAGACCTCTTTGAAATAGTTCCAGCCTTAACTGAAGAAATTAAGAAAATAAAAAGTTGATAATAGACATTTTAATTTCACTATCTTTTATTATTCAGGATACATGGGAAGGTGGAAGAGATACCTCAATAATCAACAATGATACTTTAAAAACTTTTTTAAACGGCTTTCAGATAGATCCTTTTGTATCAGGAGACTCTCTTTTTATTTCAAAAGATTCATTAATTCTTGTAAATAGTTCTACAATTTTTGATATTGGGGGAGATGAAGTAAAGGGAATCGGAATAAAATCAGAGGATACAGTTTTTGTGGGTATTTTTGATTACACATACACTCAGGCAAATTTAAAAGTTTTTTATACCCTTGACTCTCTTAATTTCTCATCAGGAAGAATTTTTTATTCACCTTATATTAATTTCAATTCAGTTAGAAGATTTTACTTTACAAAGGACTATGGCAACAATTTATGGGTTGGTTCAAAATCAAGTGCAGGATGGATTCTTTATTCTAATGAATTAAAAAATCTACCACCCCAAAATTTTTCCTGGACAAGTAACACACCCTATGTTGCAGGACACGATTTTTCTGATTTTTTAATATTTTCACCTTTTAAAATGTATTGCTCCACTAATAGAGGAAGGATTTTTAGGTATATAAAAGCCCAGAATGTGTGGGAAAGCATATACCAGTTTCCATCGGTTCCGGGTCAAGAACCTGATGCCAGAACTTTACTTAAAACAAAAAATGGTCTTGGAATTGCTGTTATTAAAGGTGATGGAACAGGAATAGTTGTATATGAAACTCTGGATGATGTGAATTTTTATCCAATATCACCACTTTTACCATCCAAAAGTGTAATAGGGGGAGTCTTATCAGAGAGAAATAATAATCTTATTCTTGCATGTAATCTTCCTACTGCCTGTTATTTAATAAAAGATAATAATTATTATGTTACATTCCAGAATTCAGATGTTACAATTTTTGATATATTTAAATCAAAAAGTGGAATTATCTATCTTTTAACTTATAGTGAAAATACAAATCCTAAGAGAAGAATCTATGCCTCCTATGATGGAGTAAAATGGAATCTTATTGAAACCCTTGACCATTACTCAAATCTTGGAAGTCTAATTCCAAATACAGGGATTGGATATAAAAAAAATGAAATCCTTATCGGAACATCTTATAAACCAAGGTTATTTAAATCAAAATATCAGAGAAAAGGCACTTTAACTTCAAATTTTATAAAAATAAAAGGAAGAAATGGACCGATTCATATTAAGGGATATAAAATAAAAGGTAATCCAGTGGGAAGTTTCAGTGTTAGATTTAGAAGTTTCAACAATGTTAATGATACAGTCCCTTTTTCAGAAATACCACCACTATTTTCAGATACATCCTCACTTTCAAATTATATTTACATAAATCCCCTTGATACTTTCATTCAATATAAATTAGAACTATTTACATCCAATCCGGAATTTTCACCTTACCTCGATTATATAAAAATTTATTATGAAGAAGACACAGTTGGACCAAAAGTTTTAAAAGCAGAAGCAAATGATGGAACCTTTCAGCAGGATGGAAAGGACCCTGATGACCATGTAATTTTCATATTCAGTGAACCCACATCAAAATTGGAGGTAAATAAATATAATGTAGATACACTCTTTAAATTATCCAATAATCACTCCTGGTTAAATTCCTATGGAGATTTTGGAGGTGCTTTATGGTCTTTAAATGGAGAAACTCTCAGAATTTACCTTGCCTATTCAGGAAATAATTATCCTACTGTATCTGTTGGAGACACTGTTCTTATAAAAATGGAGGATAGATTTGGTTTCTGGAAAAAATCAAAAGTAATAATAACAGGAAGTTTTGATGATGTAAAGGGACCAAAACTTATTAAAGCCATTGCAAAAGAAGGAAATGTTCTTGGTGATGGAATAGAAAATGGAGATTCTTTAATTTTAATTTTTAATGAACCTACAAATAGACCTAATATCAATTTTTCAAATGTTGATTCTTTTTTTGGTTTTAAAATCAACGGAAACTTTGGTAATTATTTTTATTCAAGTTGGTTAACTCCTGAAATTCTTGTGTTTGTTTTTACAGGTTCTGATTCAAAGATCTATACTTATGATACCATATTTACAAAAGGATATAGAATTTTTGATATAAAAGGTAACATTTCCTACGGGAAAGCTAAAATTGAAGGAAGTTTTGATTTAAAAAATCCTGTATGTGATAGTATTTTAGCCTATGATAATTCCTATCCAGATACTTCAATTGACTATGATGATTTTATTGCCTTTTACTTTTCAGAGAACATTTTTACACTCAATCAAATTAATAAATTTAATATTAACAGTGTTTTCAAACTATCTAAGAATCATTCCTGGCTTTCAGGTTTTGGGCAGATAGGAAATATTTTAGTTTATGATAAATATATTTTTGTTTTTCTATCCACAGAAGGCGGCAAACCTTCTGTAAGGCCTGGTGATACAGTTTATTTTATGGAAAATTTCATATTTGATCTTTACAATAACCCCTTATCAGGATTTAATATTTTAAGGGGATCCTTTACAAAAGTAAAAGAAAGGAATTTAATTACTGGTTTTAATGAAATAAGAGGTTTTATGAGCAAAAATAGACTGATATTAACTCCCTCTCAGCAAATAGAGGAAATTAAAATTTTTGATATAACAGGAAGAAATGTTAATTTTAAAATTTTAGAAGAAAAAGATAAAATAAATATCTTAAATTTAAAAAGGGGAAGTTATTTTATTTTGGTTAAGGATAAGAATAAAAAAATTTATAGGTTTAAACTGATTAAATTAAATTAAATTAAATTAAAATGCGTGTAATTGTAACAGGTGGAGCAGGTTTTATAGGTTCTCACATTTCTGAACTTTACCTTAATATGGGTTATAAAGTTTTGATTATTGACAATCTTTCAACAGGAAAAAAGGAAAATATTCCTGAAAAAGCAGAATTTGAAAATGTTTCAATAGAGGATGAAGAAAAAATTGAAAAAATTTTTAAAAAATTTCAACCTGATATTGTAAATCACCACGCAGCTCAGTCTTCTGTCATTGAATCAGTAAAAAATCCATTAAAGGATATGGAAGTAAATATAAAAGGAACACTCATACTCCTCAAAAAATCAGTAGAATATAATATAAAAGGATTTATCTTTGCAAGCTCAGGTGGGACAGTTTACGGTGAACCGGAAAACTTACCAGTAAAAGAAGAATACTCCTCCTTTCCTTTGAGTCCTTATGGAATTTCAAAAAAAACAGGTGAAATGTATGGGATGTTTTATTCAAAAAAATTACCTTTTGTTTCATTGAGATACAGCAATGTTTTTGGCCTAAGACAAGATCCTTTTGGTGAAGCAGGTGTAATAGCAATATTTACAGAAAGAATGTTAAGCAACAGGGAAGTTTATATTTACGGAGATGGATTTCAAACTAGGGATTTTATTTACATAAAGGATGTAATAAAATCAAATTACCTGGCAACTGAATACCTTTTAAGGAGAAAATCAGGAATATTTAATATTGGAACAGGTAAAGAAACTAATATAAATGAAATATTTAAAAAATTGAAGGAATTAACCTTTTATAAAAAAGATCCCATATATAAACCTTTAAGAGAAGGTGAGATAAAAAGGATTGCTCTTGATATTGAAAAGGCTAAAAGAGAGCTAAATTTTGAACCGGAATGGACTCTTGAAGAAGGTCTTAAGGAAACAGTAAAATTTTTTAATGAAAGAAGAAAAAATTAGAATTCCTTTTGATATAGAAATAGAAAAAGCTGTTCTTGGAGCAATTTTTATTTCTGAAGAAGCAGCTCACAAGGCTTTTGAACAGGTAAAAGAGGATATGTTCTATGAACCGTCTCATAAAGATATTTATCGTGCAATTTTAAAGGTAGTTGATTCAAGAAAAAAAATTAATCCAATAAATGTGGCTGAGATTCTTGATAAAGAAAACATTCTTGACAAAATAGGAGGAATTGAGTATCTTACAGAACTTGAGGATTACGCAATCAATCCTGCTTATATAGATGATTATATAAAATCTTTGACTGAAAAATACATACTTAGAAAAACAATAGAACTTTCTTATGAAACAATAAAAAGATGTGAAAAAGGTGAAGAGCAAGCAGAGGAAATATTATACGATCTTGACAAAAAAATTTTTGATATTGCGCAGATCAAAATAAGGGAAGGACTTTTGCCTATAAGGGATATACTTAAAGATTTCATTTCAGATATAAAAGGTAGGGAAGGTGAAGGTGTAAGGGGTATTTTAACAGGATATACAAAATTTGATGAAATTACAGGTGGTTTTCATCCAGGGGAATTTATAGTTGTTGCATCAAGACCTTCTGTTGGAAAAACAAGTTTTATTATTAACATAATGCATAGGCTTGCCAAAAATTTTAATATTCCCTCTGCTCTTTTCAGTGTAGAAATGTCTAAATTACAAATTGCAATGAGATTTTTAATTCTTGAATCAGAAATAGATAGTATGAAATTCAGAAACCTAAATTCCTTAACAGATAGTGAAATGAGAAGGTTACTTGATGCTGCAAGCAGAATAGAAAATTTACCCATTTTTGTTGATGATACCCCCTCCATTTCAATACAGGAACTAAGAGCAAAAGCAAGAAGAGCTGTTTTGGAACACAAAGTGAAAATTATATTTATTGACTACATTCAGCTTGTTCATGGTCCCAGATTTGAGACAAGACAGAGAGAACTTGCTTACATTTCCGACTCTCTGAAAAAACTTGCAAGGGAATTAAATATACCTGTCCTTGCTCTTTCACAATTATCAAGAAAAGTAGAGGAAAGAAAAGAAGAAGATACTCCACCAAAACTTTCTGATCTAAGAGAATCAGGTGCTCTTGAACAGGATGCAGATATGGTTTTATTCCTGTATAAAAAGCGTGAAGAATACGAAGTTTTTGAACCATCTGAACCCTATTCAGAAAATTTAATTAACTTCCATGTGGCGAAAAATAGAAATGGACCTGTAGGTGGATTTGTCCTTACCTTCACAAAGGAATTTATGAAATTTGAAAATCCCGGAAGAGAATTTATATCTATTGAAGAAAGTGAAAGTGGTATTCCCTTTTAAAAGATTTATTCTTTCTTTTTTAGAAATATTAAGTGAAATATCCTATACTACTTTATACTTTTTTTCTTCCCTTAAATATGTTAAAAAATATTTTAGAGAAATTGTTTATGAAATTTATGAGATAGGACATAATTCATTGCTGCTCGTTATCTTTACATCCAGTTTTGTTGGAATGGTTGCAACAATACAAACAGCCTATCAAATTAAAGATTATGTTCCTGTTATTTACATAGGTTCAGGAGTTGCAAAAGCTTGTATGATTGAACTTGGACCTGTAATAACAGGTCTTGTAGTAGCAGGAAGAATAAGTTCGGGAATTGCTGCTGAACTTGGCACTATGGTTGTAACAGAACAGATTGATGCCTTAAATGTAATGGGTATAAATCCTTATAGATTTCTTGTAATGCCAAGAATTGTAGGTGGTATAATCTCATTACCACTTTTAACTTCAATAGCCATTTTAGTTGCCATCTTTTCGGGTATGTTTATAGCAAATTTAACTGGTGTTGCAAATTATTTTGAATTTTCAAGAGGAACAAAGATGTTCTTTCTCCCAAAGGATTTATTTGGAGGTCTTTTAAAATCAATGTTTTTTGGTTATGCTTTAACTCTATCAGGTGCAATAGCTGGACTATCCTCTGAAAAAGGAGCAGAAGGTGTTGGAAAAGCAACAACAAAAGCTGTTGTCCTATCCTCAATATTAATTCTTGTTCTTGACTATATACTTGGTATTTTAATATTCGGATGATAAGAGTACAGAATATATATAAAAAATTCTCCGACTGGGTTTTAGAGGATATAACTTTTGAAGTTGAAAATAATGAATTTGTAATTATACTTGGGAAAAGTGGAGCTGGTAAATCGGTTCTCTTTAAAATTATGGTGGGTCTTTTAAAACCTGAAAGAGGGTCAGTATTTTATGAAGATTTAGAAATTACAAAAATAAATGAAAATGGTTTAACAGAATTGAGGAAAAAAATAGGATTTGTTTTTCAGGGAAGTGCTTTATTTGATTCAATGACCCTTTTTGATAATGTAGCATTACCTTTGAGAGAACATTATAAGTTAACAAAAAAAGAAATTGAGTTTAAAGTACTTGAAGCTCTTGAATCAGTTGATCTAAGAGGATATGAAAATCTTTATCCCTCAGAGTTATCAGGGGGTATGAAAAAAAGAGGTGCAATTGCAAGAGCCATTGTCCATCAACCTCAATATATTTTTTATGATGAACCAACTACAGGGCTTGATCCTGAAACAGCTGATAAAATAACAAAATTAACTAAAAAACTATGGGAAGAAAAAAAGATAACTTCCCTTGCTGTTACCCACGATTTTAATTTTACAAGGAGTGTTGCAACAAAAATTATCTGGCTTTATGATAAAAAAGTAAGATTTATAGGAAAAGTGGAAGATTTTAAAAAACTTGATCACAGGGAAGCAAAATTATATTTTATTGAATAAAGCCTCATCTTATATTAAAATTTATAGGGTTCAATCCCCTTTAAATTATAAATTTAATCATGATAAATTTAAACATTACCGCAAGGAATTTTGAATTAAGAGAGGATATGAAAAATTATATTGAAAAAAGATTATCAAAAATAGAAAGATTTTCAAACCACATAATAAAATCAAATTTAATCTTTGAAGAACAGAGAGGACAGTATTCAGGGGAAATCATAATTGAAGTTACAAAAAAAGGAATATTAAAAGCAAAGGCAAGTAATTCAGATTTTTTTACAGTTGTGGATGAATTGAAAGACAAAATAATCAATCAGCTAAAAAAATACGAGCAAAAGCTAAAGGGAAAGTGAAAGAATTTGAAAATTTAAAAGTATATTTCAATGAAGTAAGATTAAAAAATTTAATAAAAATCCTTAAAGAAAGGTTTAATATTGTAAATCATACACCGGAATTAAAATTTAATACGATTGTTCAGCAGGCTGATTTAAATAGACCTGCACTTCTTTTAAAAGGTTTTGAAGAAATATTTCTATATGATAGAATTCAAATAATAGGTGAAACCGAACTTCTTGTTTTGAAATCTTTAAATAAAAAAGAAAGAGAAAAAGCTATAAAAAGATTTTTCTCATATCCAATTCCAGCTATTTTTGTTACAAAGGGATTTAAACCACCAGAGGATCTTTTGGAGGAAGCTAAAAAAAATAAGGTTCCACTTTTTTCTGTTTCTGAGCCAACTACACTTTTTATGAGAGAAATCTTTTTTATCCTTTCCCTTCTTTTATCTCCCTATACAGTTTTACATGGAAACATAGTTAATGTTTACAATGTAGGTATTTTATTTATAGGAAGAAGTGGTATAGGAAAATCAGAATGTTCTCTTGAGCTTGTTGAAAGAGGACATAAACTAGTTGGAGATGACCTTGTAAAAATTATAAAACATCCTGAAAATTTTTTGATAGGTGAAGCTTTTAAAGAAGATGTCAGAACTTTTCTTGAAATAAGAGGTATAGGAATTCTTGATATAATTTCTCTTTTTGGACCAAGTTCCTGTCTTGAAAGAACTAAAATAGATATTATCATCAGACTAATAGACTGGAGTGAAACCCTTGATATTGAAAGAATTGGTATTAAGGAAAAAAAAGTAAATATCCTTGGTATAAATATACCCTATGTTGAATTACCTTTAAATCCTGGGAAACACATATCTGTTCTTGTGGAGGCTGTTGCTTTAAATTATCTTACAAAGGAAAGAGGCGAAGTCTCAGCAGAAAAATTTTTAAATAAACTGAAAGGTAAAAAATTATAGTATTTATAATTTTTATTCTCAATTCTTTAAGTTTTCCTGAGAAAGAATTCTTTTTAAAAGGAGATTATGAAAAAGTTATAAAAGAATTCCCGAATTCTCCTCTATATGAGGAAGCCTTTATGAGATTAATTGAAAAAATAGAAAATCCAGACTCTTTTTTTAAAATTATTGAAAAAAAGAAAAAAAAATTTTTACCTAAAAGGGAAATAAAAATTCTATATTTAAAATCAAAATTTTATGAAAAATTAGGAGATTTTAATAAAAAAGAACAGATTGAAAAAATGATAATTAAAAAATATAGGAATAGTAAAGAAGCACTTGAAATAGCAATGAAAAGAAAAAAACCTCTTCTTGACATAATAAAAGTTCTATATAATCACCAAAAATGGAATGAAATTATTGAGAAAACTGAAAATATAGAAACTAAAAATCCTGAAATATATTTTTATAAAGGTTATGCTTATTTTAAGCTTAAAAAATACAGAGAAGCTCTTGAATTTTTTAAATATTTAATTTCCAGTGGTTACAAAAAAGAAGATGAAGTAAATTTTTATAAAGGATTATGTTACCTTTATGAGGGTGATACTTTAAAAGCTTTTAATTCTTTTTATAGAAATTTATCTTCAAGTTCAAAATTTTTAGAACCAGCTTTAAGGGAAATGAGATTGATTTATTTGAAAAATAAAAAATTCCATGAGAAAATTGGGAACCTCTTTAAAGAAATTGAAAATAAACTCAATGAGGAAATAATTTATTTTTATTACGATACAAAAAATTATGAAAAATTAATTGAGTGTTTAGATAAATTGAATAAAAAAGATATAAGAGCAAAATATATTGAATACATAATTAAAAATGATTCCACAATAATAAGAGAAATCAATAAGGAAAATCCCCTTTCCTATTTTTCTCTCCTTCATTATGGGTTATGTAAAGAGAAAAGTAGTGATATAGAAAGGTTAATTTCAGATAGTACTTTCCTTCCAGTTTTTGACACATTGAAACTTTTATTTGAATTAAACTTAATAGATGACATTAATGAAAAAATTAAAAACATTAAAGATAGCAAAATTATTTTAAAGGTTTCAAAATTTTTAAAAGAAAACAAAAATTATTATTTTTCAACAAATCTTGCAAGAAAATATTACCATTTTTTAAGGGAAAAAGACAAAACCTGCTTTGATGAAGACTTTTTAAAAATTTTGTTCCCTACACCCTACAGGGAAAAAGTTTTAGAAGCTTCAAAGAAGTATAATTTAGAACCAGCCCTTATATATGCTGTTATGAGAAGAGAATCTCTTTTTGACAGTTTGGCAATTTCACCAAAGGGTGCAAAAGGATTAATGCAGATTATGGAGGAAACTGCTAAAAAAATCTATAAAAATAATTTCAATTTGTTTAAAATTAAAGATAATATAGAAATAGGTTCTAAATATTTAAGCACACTCATTGATTCCTTTGGACTATATTATGGTATTTGTGCTTACAATGCAGGAGAAAATGCAGTAAAAGAGTGGATGAAAATTATACCTAAGAATGAAATTTCAATTTTCTTTGATATACCTTACAGAGAAACAAGAAATTATCTTTTAAATGTTTTATCTGATTATTTAGTTTACAAACTTCTTTACCCTGATTTAAAATTAAGTATATGAAAAGATTTTATATCTTGATATTACTTTCACTAATTATACTTTGCAAGAAAAAAGATGAAGAGCCGCCAAGAGTATCAATAATTTCTCCCTTAAATAATGAATCCTTTTTTCCAGATACAATTGAAATTAAAGTAAAAGCAGAAGATAACGAGGGTATAGATTACATTGAGGTATTTGTTGATGGAATTTTACTTGGAAGAGCACAGAGAAATTTTGCCACCTTTAAATGGGATGGAACTTCAGCACCTGATTCTTCTCAGCATACAGTTTATGCAAAAGCAATTGATTTCGCAGGAAATATAGGAAGATCAAAGGATGTTAAATTTTTTATCTATTCAAGTAATCACCCACCTTCAATAAAATTAATTTCTCCTGACTCAGGTTCAATCCTTGCCTCCAATCAGGTTACTTTTATTTTTAAGGGAAAGGATAAGGATGCCTTTGATACCCTTTTTTACTCAATTTATCTTGATACAATTCCCTATCCAATCTTCAAAGAACCTGTTGTAAAAGACCTTAAAGATACTACATATACATTATCAAATCTTCTTTATAACAAAAAATATTACTGGCAGGTAGTTGTTAGAGATTTACTTGGACTTAAGGATACTTCAAAAATCTTTTTCTTTTTAACTCCACCTTTAAACCAGAAACCCCTTCCACCTTCAAATCCTTACCCTCCTGATGGTGCTACTGATGTAAGTTATACTCCAGTCTTAAAATATTATTCTTTTGACCCAGATGGTGATTCAATTTATTTCAGGGTAAAACTGGATACAAGCCTTATCTTTTCAAAGCCAATTATTAATATTTTAACACATGATACTTTTTATAACATTATTAATCCATTAATTTCAGGAGTAAAGTATTTTTGGCGTGTTACCGCTTACGATAAAAAGGGTGATTCATCTATTTCTAATTTGTGGAAATTTAATGTTAAAAGAGAAAATTTAAACCTAATTTATTCTATAAGTGGATTCTGGTATAAGGATATAGATGTTTATTATGACACTTTATTTTTAATTAAAGTTCCGAATCAACTGGAAGTTTATTACAATAATTCAGGAAATTTAATTTTTATAAATAATTTTACTCTACCCAGTTTTTCATACAGAATATATTACAGGAAACCTTATCTTTTTGTTACATATGGTAATATAGGGCCAAGAAAACTGGGTTTATTTAAAATACAAAATTCAAATCTGATTTTACTTGATGAATTTTCCCTTTCCTCAGGAGCAATAAATGAAGTTCTTTTTTATGAAAACCATATTTATGTTATTTTACTTAACGGTTTTAAAATTTTAAGAATAAATTCAGATTCCTTTGAAATTTTAAATTCAGGAACAACAAATTTTCAGGTGCTTGATGCTGATATTGGTTTTAATAACCTATATTTAGTGGGAGAATCCTTTATTGAAACATATTCTTTAAATCCGCCTGAAAGTCCTTCATTTTTGTATAGAACTCAGACAGGTTTTTCAGGTATAAATAATATAAAAATAAAAAACAGGTACATTTTAGTCGGTTCAAACTACTATTTACTTTTATATTACATAAGTGATCCACTTCTTGCTCCTATTTTTATTCAACAATTGCCTTTATCAGAAAACATAAAAATTATAAAAAATGAAAACAGACTTTTTGGTATATTTTTAAACAATTCAGCATTAATAACATATCCTAATATTTCAGAAATCCACCTTTATTCAAATATTTACTATCTTTCAAACATAGAATCAGGCTACATAAATTACCCGTATTTTTATATTGTTTCACAGAATGGCTTATATCTTCTCTTATGTCAGAAATAATTATTGAAAGTGCTACCAGGTTTCCTTCAATAGGATTAAAAAAAAATAAAATTTTCAAAATTTATCACTCAGGAAAAGAAGGGAACCATTCCACTTTTTTCTTTGATGTTATAAAGGAATTTAATCTTGTCGAAGTTAAAAGGATATTAATTACTATTGGGCCAGGAAGATTCACATCACTTAGGGTTGGTCTTTCCTTTGCTCTTGGTTTAGCAATTCCAAGAAAAATAAAGATTATCCCTTTAAACACTTTTGATATTGTTGAAAATAAACTATCAAAAAAATTTTCTGATTTTGGAATTTTTTTGAAAAAAGGAGGCGAAGGTTTTTTATACAGAAAAAAAGGTGATGATAAAATTTATGTTGTAAAAGAAATAAAGGATAATTTACCCATCTTTACTTTTGAGCCAGCCAAAATAGATTTCGAATATAATATTATTATAATTGATCCCTTAATGATGTATGAGTATTATATTGAAAAGAAAGGAGAACTTGAAGAAACAGATGATTATGAAAAAATAAAACTTTTATATTCTTTTTTGCCCTATGAAAAATCCCTTATTGAGAAGGGCAAAATTAAAGGATATTCCTGAGATTTTCAAAATTGAAAAGGAGGTTTTTCCTGATCCCTGGTCCTTTTATTCCTTTTTATTTGAATTAAAAAATCCAGATAATTATTTTTATGTTATTGAAATTGAAAAAAAAGTTATAGGTTATATAATTGCAGGTGAATATGAAGAAAGTTATCACTTAAAAAACATTGCTATAAAAGGGGAATGTCAGGGAAAAGGTTATGGAAAATTTCTTTTAAATAATTTAATAAAAAAGGCAAAGAAGGAGGGAAAAAAGTATATTTTTCTTGAAGTAAGGGCAAAAAATGAAAGGGCTATTAAATTTTATGAAAAATATGGTTTTAAAAGAAATCGTTTACTAAAAGGATACTATGGGTATAAGGAAGATGGTTATGAGTATGTTTTAGAACTGGAAGAATCTAAATAACAGAAAAACAAGGGAGGAAATTATTGTAATTAAAAAATTTATAAGATCAGAAGTAAAAAAATTAAATTTTTTTTCAAAATAAGCACCCAAAAAGGAATCTATTATATTTCCTATAAAACCTGATATAAAAATAGGTAATATGTATTTAACTTTAAGAGAAAAAAGGGAAAAAATTAATGCACCTATTAAACCCATTAAGGTTCCTACTAAGGATACAGCACCACTTGTTCCAGGATATACTTTTTTAAAACCTTTAAGACTATAAGCATTTTTTGAAAAAGAAATTCCAGCTTCACTTGACCATGTATCAGATAAAACAGCACATAAAGAGGAAAGGAAAAGATGATAATCAAAAAAGGATAAAATCGTGGGCACAAAACCATTTGCAAGAACCTGTTTAAAATCTCTTGGTTTGTGTTTATTCTTTCTAAAACTGCCCCAGAAAAGAGAAGAAAAAACAAAAAATAAAAGTGCTAATACTCCCTTTAAACCTAAATTAAAAAAAATTAAAGAACCAATAAAGGTCATTGGGAAAAAGGAATTTTCATTAAAAAGATTCATATAAATAAGAATCATTGATATAAAAGAAGCAGAAATAATAGAAAAAGAAAGAAAAAATAAATCAGAAAGAGCCATCAGAGAAGCGCATCTACTCTACCAACCTTCCAGAGTTTGCTGTAAAATCCATCTTTTTCAATAAGTTCATGATGAGTTCCCATTTCTATAATTTTTCCTTTAAAAATTACAATTATTTTATCACAATTTTTAATTGTTGAAAGTCTATGGGCAATTATTATACTTGTTCTATCTTTAAGAAGTTCAAGAAGGGCTTTGTGAATTAAATTTTCTGTATATGAATCAATATGACTTGTTGCCTCATCAAGAATAACTAATTTTTTATCATAGGCAAAAATTCTTGCTATTGCTATAAGTTGTTTTTCACCAACAGAAAGAGAATCAGGACTTACCCTTGTCCTTATACCCTCTTTAAATTTATCTATAAGTTCACTGAGAAAACTTCTTTTAACAGCTTCCATTACCTTTTCTTCAGGAATATTGTCAAAAAGTTTTATGTTGTTTAATATCGTATCGTCAAATATAAAATTTTCCTGTAAAACTATTCCGATATTTTTTCTTAAAAATTCTAAATTATATTCCCTTATGTCAATTCCATCTATAAGAATCCTCCCTTTCTGAAATGGGTAAAATCCGAGGAGTAAGTTAATTATTGAAGTTTTACCTGAACCAGTTGGACCAACAAGAGCAACTTTTTCCCCTTTTTTAATTTCAAAACTTATTCCCTTTAAAACCCAGTCCTCATTATTATAGGAAAAATAAACATTATCAAAAACAATATTTCCCTCTATTTTCTCCTTTATTATACCAATTTTAATTTCTGACTCTTCTTTAAAAACACCGTCAATTCTTTCAAGAGCAGCCATAGCTGATTGAAAAATGTTGTATTTTTCAGAAAGATCCATTATAGGCCTAAAAGCCATCCTTACATAGGAAATAAAAGCAACAAGAGAACCTATTGTAAAATTCCCTTTTATAATCATAGGAGAAGAAATAAGAATAATTATAGCAATTGCAAGAAATTCGTGAAAATCAACAAGGGGCCTATAAATAGCAAAACTTTTAACCTGAGAAATATTACTTTTAAAAAGATTTTCATTAATTACATTGAACTTTTCTTTAAAAAAATTCTCTTTCTTAAAAATATTTATTACCTTTATACCAGATAAGCTTTCCTGAACAAAAGCATTAATCTCAGCAAGATATTTTCTTATATCTCTGTATGCCTTTCTAACTGATTCTCTGAAAATATTAGAAATAAAAAAAAGTGAAGGTGTAAGTATCAAGATAGATAATGTTAACATTTTATTCATCTTAAACATAAAAAAGAAAATTCCAAAAAGGAGAAAAATATCCTTTAAAAGATAAATTAGAACAGAGGAAAAGAATTCATTTAAAGCCTGAACATCATTGGTTAATCTTGTCACAATTCTGCCCACTGGATTTTTATCAAAATAACTTATTTTCAAAGAAAGAACTTTTTTCATTAAAGAATTTCTCATATCCATCATTGCCCTGTTTCCAGCATAAGTAACAAGTAAAATGAAAAGATAAGTTGAAATAGTTGAAATTAATATTAAAATAAGATAATAAATTGAATACATATAGAGAACTTTAAAATTACCTTTCTTTACAAAGGGAACAATACCTTTATCTATTGCATTTTTAAGAACAATTGGTGAAATCATATCTGAAGCTGTTGTTATCAAAAGCATCAAGAAAGTCAAAAATAAAATTAAAATGTAGGGTCTTAAAAATTTCAAAATATATTTAAAAAGTCTTATATCTTCCATTATCCCTTTATCTCCTCTTTTATAAGAGCAGTCTGAAGCTCATAAAGACTATTATAAAACCCTTTTCTGTTTACAAGTTCCTCATGAGTTCCCATTTCAACAATCTCACCTTTTTCAAATACATAAATTTCATCACATCTCATTAAAACAGGTATTCTTGTAGAAACTACAATAAGAGTTATATTTTCAAATTCTTTGAAAATATTTTCAAAAACTTCTTTTTCAGTTTTAAAATCAAGAGAAGATAGGGCATCATCAATTAAAAGAATTTTTGGTTTTCTCAAAAATATTCTCGCTAAACTCAACCTTTCTCTTTGTCCTCCAGAAAGAGTGACACCCCTTTCACCAACAATTGTAAAAATCCCTTCTTTAAAATTATCAATATCTTTTATAAAACGGGATAAATTTAGTGCTTTTTCAATCTCATCTTCCTTTACTCCATTTTTAGAACCTAAAAGCACATTTTCTTTTATGGTGGCTGAAAATATAAATGGTTCCTGTTCAAGCAAAATTATATTTTCCCTTAAATCACTTATCCTGTAATTTTTTATATCTATATCATCAATGAAAATTGTTCCATCAGGTGGGTCATAAATTCTTGAAATTAAATATAAAAGGGTAGATTTACCTGAACCGGGTTTACCTGTAAATCCAATAAACCTTCCTGGTTTTATTTCTAAGTTAATATTTTTTAATACATTATAATGACCATTGAAACTATAATTTAGATTCCTTACTTTAATGTGCCCTTTAAATTTATCATCAATTCTAACATTCCCATCCTTCATATCATTTTTTTCTTTTAAGATAAGTTCTATTCTTAACAGGGAAGCAGAACCTCTTTGAAAGATATTTAGGGACCAACCAAGAGCCATAACTGGCCATATAAGTAAATCAAGATAGGAAATAAAAGCAACAAAATCACCAAGTGAAAGCTCTCCTAAAATAGCATTTTTTCCTCCAAAAATTATTAAAAAAAGGACTGAAAAACCTGAAATCAGAATTATCATTGATTGGAAAATACCATATTGATAAGCAAGATTTATATTCTCCCTTAAATATTTCTCATTTTCCTTATAAAATTCTTTAAATTTTCCCTCTTCCTGAACAAAGGATTTTATTATTTTTATTGAACTTATGATTTCCTTGGAACTTTCAGTTAAATCAGAAAACCTTTCCTGAACTCTTCTAAAAAAGTTATGAATTTTGGGACCTAAAAAAATCATTGAAACTGAAAGCAAAGGAAAAGGAATTAAAACATAGAGGGTCAATTTAAAGGATATTGAAAACATAATAACAAAGGAAAATGTTACCATTATAAGAAAATCAAAAAAGGCAACTATTCCAATCCCTGAAGCCATTCTTATAGCTTCAAGGTCATTTGTTATATGTGCCATTAAATTTCCTATACCTGTTTTATAAAAATAAAAAGGATGAAGAGTTAAAAGATGATCGTAAAGCTTTTTTCTTAAAAAAGCCTCTATTTCTCTGGCTGCTCCCAGTATAAAATACCTCCAAAAAAATCTAAAAATAAGAACAAAAAGGGATAAAAGGAGAATGAATAAAGAATACTTTAAAAAAGCTAAAAATTCTTTTTCTTTCTCTATTGCTGAGATAACTTCCCTTATAACAAGTGGTAAAATAAGTTGTGCTGCATCAACAATTAATAAAGCTAAAATACCAAAAAGAAACTTTTTTTTCCACTTTAAAAAAAGTTTAAATAGTGATTTCATTTCTTTTCTATTATTATTTCAACTCTTCTATTTTGAGCTCTACCTTCCTCTGTCTCATTGGAAGCAATGGGCTCTCTATCTCCAAAGCCCTCATATTCAAATTCTAAATTTGAAAGATTTTCAATTTTTATAAAATAATCAACAACTGCTTTTGCTCTTGCTTTTGAAAGCTCAAAGTTATCCTTATACTTTGATTTTAATAAAGGACCAATGGGTATATTATCAGTATGACCGTATACCTTTACCTTATATCTCGGATAACTTCTTAGAAAATTAGCTATATTTTTAAGGGTCAAAATACTTTCTACTTGTAAACCTGTTCCACCGATTTCAAAGTGCACAGCCTTCTCAGTAGCGGTAATTTTAATAAACTCTTTTTCCTCTTGAATCTTTATACCTTCAATTTTTTTAAGAGCTTCAAAAGCTTCTTCTCTCATCTTTCTAACTTCTTCTTTTTCCTTTTCAACAATGTTTCTTAAAGAATCTACTTCCCTTCTTTTTTTTTCAATTTCTTCATTTAATTTATTAACATCAGCATAGAGCTTTTCTGCTTCCTTATATTTTCTTTCTGATTCTGAAAGTAATTTTGCTAAATTTTCTCTTTCTTTTCTTTTTCTTTCTTTCTCTTTTTCTTTCCATTTATCATCACCTGAAAGAATATTAAAAGATAAAGAGTATCTTGTATCATTTTCAGGAAGAAAATGGATGGAAAACTGTAAAAGATAATCTGTTTTTTCTACAAAGCTCGTATAATAAGATACAAATAAAGAAGGGTAAGGTGCCATAGCTTCTTTCCAAAATACACCAATTCCGGGAAATAATTTTTCAAACAAAATAAATTCAAGAGCAAATCCACCAAAATAATCTTCAAATTTTCCAAAGGAAAAACCTAAATTTTTAACATTTACCTTTTTAAAAGTCTCAATATTATTTAAAACTACTCTTGTTAAAAATTTAAAATCAAACTTTTTTATTCCAGGACCTATAATAGATGTTTCAAAAAATCCTGGATTAAAAGGATTTAAAAGAAAAAGTTTAAATCCTGATATGATTTTCAAGTCCTCTTCAATTATCCCATAAAAACCTAAAAAGCCAGAAAGGGAAGAAGAAAACTTTTTGCCTGTTAAAAGTGAAAAGTCATTTAAATAATTTTTTCCTTTTGAAAATTCAGACGAGAGAGTAGAACGGAGGGAATAAAGAGAATCAACATTATAACCAAAGGCAAAAGAATAATAACTATCCTTAAAAATTGTGCCCTTTTTAAACTGATGAAAATTAAGAGAGAAGTAAGGTCTATATATTTCTCCTTCAAATAAAAGAGAAAAGGGATAGGAATAATCTGTCAGGGCGTAACCTGAAGAAAACCCTTTTAGGTCAAAAAAGAGAAAAATTAGAAATTTTATCATCTTAAATTTTATATTAATATAATGAAAAAATTAAAATTACAAGAAAGGATTATTAATCAAATAGATTTTATAAAAGTTCTTGAAAAAAGAAGAACTGTAAGAGAGTTTGACCCAGATAAAGAAATCACTTTAAAAGAAATATCGACGCTCTTATGGGCTACTTATGGTATAACAGATAAAAATTACGGGCTTAAAACTTCACCCTCAGCAGGAGCAAGGTACCCGCTTGAGATATTTTTCTGTAATAAGGAAGGTTTTTTTAGATATATTCCTGAGGAAAATTCAATTTTAAAAGTAAAGGATATTGATATACGGGAAAAATTATCTCATTATGCTTATGAGCAAGATTTTATAAAGGATGCGCCAACAGTTTTTGTTATAGCTGCTGATTTTAAAAGAACAACTTCAAGATATGGAAAAAGGGGGGAAAGGTATGTTTATATAGATTTAGGTCATGCTGCACAGAATTTACTTTTATGTGCCACATATTTAGGTCTCGGTGCATGTCCTGTAGGAGCCTTTGATGACGAAAAAATAAAAAAACTACTTGAAATAGATTTTGATCCCCTTTATATAATTCCTGTGGGATATCCAAAAAATTTTTAATATGAAATTTAAATACATTTATGGTCCTGTTAATTCAAGGAGATTGGGAAAATCACTGGGTATAGACCTTTTACCTTTAAAAACATGCAATTTTAACTGTGTTTTCTGTCAACTTGGTAAAACTGAAAAACTTGTAAACAAAAGAAAAGAATATGTTCCCTTTGATGAAGTTATAGAAGAAATAAAAGAAGGTGTTAAAAAATTTTCTCCAGAAGTTTTAACCTTTTCAGGTTCAGGTGAGCCCCTTTTATATTCAAGAATAGGTGAAATGATTGATAAATTAAAAGTGCTTTTTCCTGGAATAAAATTGGCACTTTTGACTCATTCACCTTTTTTAAATAATAAAAAAATAAGGGAAGAAATTTTAAATATTGACATTTTTTGTCCCTCTCTTGACGCTGGAACTGAAAAAACTTTTTTGAAAATAGCAAGACCTCATCCTGAAATTAAATTTGAGGATATAAAAGAAGGTCTTTTAAAAATGAGAGAAGTTTTTAAAAAAAGATTTGAACTTGAAATTATGTATATTGAAAACTTAAACGATACAGAGGAGGATATAAAAGGACTAAATGAGTTTGTTAAAAAATTAAACCCTGATAAAATTTATATTAATACCCCTGTAAGACCACCAGCTGAGAAATGGGTCAAATTACCACCCTATGAAAAGGCTTTAGAATTTGCTAAAAAAATAAGTTTTAAAGCAGAGGTAATATATCTTCCACCTGAAAGAAAAAAGGAAAAATTGATGAGTTTTGAAGATATTTTAGAATCCATAAAAAGAAGACCCTATGAATTTAATGAGATTAAAAAATTAACTGGTTTAGAGGAAGAAGAGCTCAAAAATAAACTCTATTCTGAAATTAAAAAAGGTAATTTAAAAGTAGAAAGAATAAAAGAGAGAGAATTTTACTATTTTAGAAAATGAATTAGGTTTTTATTCAGGTAAAATTACTTTTGGTTCCTCAATTTCTTTAAAAGTAAAATATGCGTCTCTTCCAAGGTAAAAAGCAGGTTTAAAGTTTTTTAAATCAGGAAGACCATTTTCATCAAAAGTTCCCTCTTTTTCATGGACTTCAACAATTTCTCCTATGAAGAGAATATGATCCCCTGTAATTACCTGTCTTGTTTTAATACATTCATAGGAAGCATAGGCTTTTTTCAAAAAGGGGGAAGAAATTTTTGAAGACTCTTCAAGTTCAATATTAAACTCCTTAATTTTATCTCTTGATTTTCCACTTATTCTACCCATTATTGCATATATTTTAGCATTTTTAAAATCAACAAAATTAACTGTAAAATCTTTTGCTTTTACGAGAAGTTCATAGGTAAATCTTTTCGGTGATACAAGAACTCCATAAAGAGGAGGATTAAAGGAAAGAGGTGAGTGCCAAGCTACTGACATACCATTTATCCTCTCATTATATTTTACTATTATTATACAAGGTATTATAGGATAAGAATGATATAAGTGTTTTATTGCCATACTATTTTTATAAATAAAATAGATATCAAATTTCAACTTTTAAATAAAAATGATTTATAATATAAGTATGAAGGTTATTTTTTTCTTTTTGCTTTTAAATATTCAGGAAATAGATAAAAAAGAAATTATAAAGAGACTGGAAAAAATTGAAAAAATTGCCTATTCTCTTCCTTCGCAAAAAAAGGATTCAATAAATATTCTTATTGAGGAAATAAAAAGAATTCTTTACCCTGAAGAATTAAAAGGAGAACTTACAGAAAATGAACTTTCTAATATAATAGAAGAAATAAATAAAAATCCTGTTGTTGAAGATGCATTAAAAATACTTGAGAAAAAAACAAAAAATAGAAACCTTACTGTAAATCAGGCAAAAAAAATTTTAAATGAATTTCATTTTAAAGAAGATAAAATAAAAGTATTCAATATATTAAAGGAAAAAATTATTGATAAGGAAAATTTAAAAATCCTTGAAGGGGAAATAAAATGAAGGCTTTAATTTTAAGTGGCGGAAGGGGAACAAGATTAAGACCTCTTACCCATACATCAGCAAAACAGCTGATACCTGTTGGTGGTAAACCCATACTTTTCTATGGTATTGAGGCAATTAAAAAGGCTGGTATTGAGGATATAGGAATTGTTATAGGAGAAACCGGTGAAGAGATTAAAAATGCAGTAGGAGACGGAAGTAAATTTGGAGTAAAGATCACCTACATTTTTCAACCAGAACCACTTGGTTTAGCACACGCTGTAAAAATTTCAAGAAATTTTCTGGGTGATGAAAAATTTATAATGTTTCTTGGCGATAACCTTATAAAGGATGACCTAAAGAAATTCCGTGAATATTTTGAAAAAAATAACACTAACTCACTTGTTCTTCTCTCAAAAGTACCCAATCCCCAGGATTTTGGAGTTGCAGAGCTCAGGGATGGAAAACTTATAAAACTTGTTGAAAAACCCAAAAAACCACCTTCTGACCTTGCCCTTGTTGGAGTTTATTTTTTTGATAAAAACATTTTTAAAGCCTGTGAGGAAATAAAACCCTCATGGAGAAATGAACTGGAAATAACAGATGCCATTCAATGGCTCATTGATCACAAATTAAAGGTAGATGCTCTTTTAATAAAGGGATGGTGGAAAGATACAGGAAAACCTGAAGATTTAATTGAAGCAAATAGGTTTGTTCTTGAGGATATGGAACCTGATATAAAAGGAGAAATAATTGATTCAAAGATAATTGGAAGGGTTAAATTAGAAGAGGAAACAAAAATAATTGAAAGCACAATTAGGGGACCTGTTGTCATAAAAAGGGGCACAAAAATAATCAAAAGTTATATAGGTCCATTTACATCAATACAGGAAAATTGTTATATTGAAAATACAGAAATTGAAGATTCAATAATAATGGAAAAAAGTGAAATAAAGGAAGTGAAAGGTAGAATTGAAATGAGCATTATTGGAAAGGAAGTTAAAATTTTTCAGGACCATTCAAGACCAAGAATACATAGATTTATTCTTGGAGACCATTCTGACGTGAGACTTGTGGAATGAAAAAATTTAAAGAATTTAAAAAAAAGTTTATTCAGTATGAGCTAATAAAATTTTTTATAAATTTCATTTCCTTCTTGTTTTTTTTAATACCCATTCTTTTTTTATCAGGTTTAAAATTTTTAATTATATTACCACTTTTAGCTTTTTATTTTCCCTTAAAAATCATTACAAGAAAAGATGCCTTTTATGCTTTAAAACTTGAAAAGTTAACAGTAGGGTTTGATGGGAAAATAATTTCTGCCCTTTTATATTCAAAAAGCGAAAATAAATTTGAAAGAAGTTATTCAGAATATATTTTTAATAAACTGGACCAAATCGAAATAGATAAAGTTTTAAAGAAAAACTATAAAAGAGAAATAAAAATTTTTATACTCTCCTTTTTTATTTTAATCTTTTCTTATTTTCTTTTCACTGATAGATTTATAAAATTTTTCTTTAACATACCTGAAATAAAAGAAAAGATTATTTATAAAAATCCACCTGAGTTTCATTACATAACACAACCCTTTGTATATACTGTTAAAATTTTAGGAAAGGATATTAAAGATGCCTATGTAATATATAAATATAAAGGAAAAATTAAAAAAGAAAAAATAAATGTTTACAAAAATTCAATTGTTTTTACCTTTAAACCTGAACCAGGTCTATTTGAGTTTAAATTTAAAACAAAAAATGATGAAACACCTTTTTTAAAAACAAAATTTATAGAACCACCAAGAATTATAAAAATTGAGGTATTTGAGGGTAATAAATTACTTAACCTCCCCATGGTCAAAATAAAAGAAAATAAAAAACTTGATTTCTTTATAAATTTATCAGATCCTGTGGATTCAGAGGAGATAATTTTGGGAGAAAGAAAAATAGTTTTAAAAAATGTAAAAGATTACAACTTCTCAAATATTTTTAAAAATAGCTCAAAAATTAAATTCATTCATTTTGTAAAAAATGATAGTTTTCAGGATCCGCAAACAGTTTTAGTAAGTATAATCAGGGAATTAAAACCCATTATCCAGATAATATTCCCTGACTTTGATGTTAATATTCCTGATGAGATGAAAATTCCCTTTACTTTATATGTGAGTGATGATATTGGACTTGATAGAGTGAATGTCTATGTTGAAAAAGATGGTAAAACTATTCTTGAAAAAATAATCAAAAAATATGTTAATACAAAAAATGATACTTTTACCTTTGATTTAGATTTTGATCCCTTAAATCCAAAACCCGGTGATAACTTTTATGTCTTTTTCCGTGTTTATGATAAAGATGAGGTAAAAAAATTTTCTGATTCAAGAAAAGTTTTGGTTCATATGCCAACTTTTGAAGAATTATATGAAGAAGTTAAAAGAGAAAGTGAAAAATTTGAAGAGGAATTGAAACCTTTAAGGAGTGAAGCAAAAGACTTAATTAAAAAAATAAAAGAAGTTAGAGAAAAAATCATGGAAAGTTTAACCAAAAAAGAATTAAAAAAGGAAATAGAAGAGATTCAGAGAATTTCTGAAGAATTAACAAAAAAACTTGAAGAAGTAGAAAGAAAAATGAAAAATCTTGAAGAAAATATTGTTTCGATAGATCCTGAAATAAATGAAAAACTTTCAAAGTTAACTGAACTCGTTAAGGAACTTTTTAGTGAAGAATTGAAAGAACTTTATAAAAAACTTGAAGAGGCAGTAGAAAAGGGAAATAAAGAGGAAATAGAAAAAAGATTAAAGGAATTAATGAAGGAAAAGGAAATATGGAAAGAAAATCTTGAAAGAACTATTTCTCTTCTTGAAAAGATCAAAAAGGAATATGATTTAAAGAAACTTGTAGAAAAAGCAAAAGAAATTGAAAAAGAATTTTTTGAAATTATGAAAAATAAAGAAGGAAAGAATATGGAAGAGAGTCAGAAAAAACTTGAAGATATCATAAAAGAAATGGAAAAAATTAAAGAAAATTATGATAAAAATGTAAATTCAAAAATTGATACAGCACAGAAAAAAGGGGAAATGGCTCTAAAGGAATTAAAGGAAAATAATTTAAAAGGAAGCTTTAAAAATACGAGTGAAATGAGGGAAAATCTTGAAAAAGCAATGGAAGAATTTATGAAAAGTAATTTAGAATTTTCCATGAAATTAATTGAAAAAGCCTTCTGGGGAGTTATGGGATTTATAAAAGAAAGTGAAAGCCTTGACAGGGATTTTTTAATATCCTATAAAAACTTTGTTAGTGACATAATTTTAAATGCAAGAAATACTCTTCTCTTTCCGAGAGAGGCTTTAAGGGAAATTAAAATTTCAGAATTTTTAATGGATGAATATATAAATAAAAAAGAAAATAATGAATTCAATCAGGCACAGAAGAATTTAAAAGATTTAAGGAGTTCGCTATCAAAAGCAGCATATTTTCTCCTTCAGTTCTCTGACAAAATTTCAAGTTCAGGGGGTAGTGAAAGTGAATTGTTTGAAAATATGATGCAAAAAATTTCAGAGATGATAAAGAAACAAGGTGATATTAATAGTGCTACTTTATCTCTCTTACCTCTTCCACAACCTACGCAACTTTCTCAAGAAGAAAAAGAACTTTTATCTCAACTTGCAAAGGAACAGGGTGAATTGGTAGAGGAAATTTCAAAACTTATTAAAGAACTGGAAGAAAAGGGTGAAAAATCAGGAATTAAAGGAGCTTTAGAGGGAGCAGAAAAAGAAATGAAGGAATCAGAGGAAAAATTAAGAAAAGAAGAATTAACTGAAAGATTAAAAGATATTCAGGAAAGAATAATATCAAGATTACTTCAGGCACAGAGAAGTATAAGAAAGAGGGAATTTATTAAAAGAAGGTATGCTGAGAGACCAAAACCTTATGAAGTAACAAGTCCAAATAAAATTGATATAAGTGAATATTTAAAAATTCTTGAAGGAAAAAAAGAAATATTAAAGAATAAAAATTTAGTATCACCTTACAAAGAAGTTATTTTAAAGTATTATGAAAAACTTGAAAAATTTGAAAATAGGTAAGGAAGATGCTAAAAAACTCATAGACCTTGCAAGAAATGCTATTAAAAGTCATTTAAAAGGTGAAGAATTAAAAGTGGAAGAAGAATTAAAAGAAAAGTTTTCAAAAAAAATGGGAGTATTTACTACCTTATATACCTATCCAGAAAAATATTTGAGAGGATGTATAGGTAACCCTTATCCAACAAATCCTATCTGGGAAAATGTAGTTATAAGTTCAATAGAAGCAGCCTTTGAGGATCCGCGATTTTTGCCTCTTAAAGATGAAGGAGAACTTTCAAAATTAACATTAGAAATAACAATTTTAACAGAACCGGAACTTTTAAAGGTCCCACCAGAGGAATATAAAAAGTATATAAAAATTGGAAAAACAGGGTTAATGGTCAGAAAGGGTTTATGGAAGGGACTACTTCTTCCACAAGTGGCAGTGGAATACGGATTTGATGAAGAAAGATTTCTATCTGAGACCTGTTTAAAAGCAGGTATTAATCCTAATGACTGGAAAAAAAAGGAAACAGAAGTTTATGTTTTTGAGGGATTAAAAATAAAAGAATTATCACCAATGGGTGAAGTTAAGGTTGAAGAATGAAAGATATTCCTTTGATAAATCAATCTATAACTTTACGAGAAGCAATAAATCAAATAAATGAAGGTGGTTTTGGACTCGCATTTGTAGTTGATGATAAGAAAAGACTAAAGGGAGTTGTTAGTGATGGTGATATAAGGAGAGCTCTTTTGAATGGAATAAGTATAAATGATAGGATTGAAAAAGTTATGAATAAAAATCCAATTAAATTTTACGATTATTGGGACAGAAAAAAAATAATTGAAAGTATTGAAAAATTAAAGAAAGAAAACAAAATTCCAAAATTAAAAACATTACTAATTCCAGTTATATCCAGGGAAGGTAAAATCAAAAAAGTTATAGGAATAGAACCTGAGAAGAAATTTTCTTTTGATTTAATTAAAAAAAGATATAAAAAAACAAAAAAAATTCTTGTTATAGGAGGAGCTGGTTATATAGGTTCGGTTCTTACAAGGATGTTATTAAAAAGGGGATATTTTGTAAAAGTTTTTGATAATCTCTTGTATGGTGATATTGGTTTAAGAGGAATAAGAAGTAAAAATTTTAAATTTTTAAAAGGTGATATAACAAATATAAGTAATATAGTGGAAGCAATAAAGGACATAGACACTGTTATTCATCTTGGAGCAATTGTAGGTGACCCAGCAAGTAAAATAAAACCAAGAGAAACACTTGAAATAAATTATTTTTCAACAAAAACTCTCGGTGAAATTGCTAAATATCTTGGAGTAAGAAAATTTATTTTTGCCTCATCATGCAGTGTATATGGTTATAAAAAAACAATATGTAATGAAGAAACAGAACCTAACCCCTTATCCTTATATGCTGAAACAAAATTACTTTCTGAAAAAGCACTTCTTGAATTAAAGGATAATGGATTCTCACCCATTATTTTAAGATTTGCAACAGCTTTTGGATATTCACCGAGAATGAGATTTGACCTTGTCGTGAATTTACTGATTGCAAAAGCTATCAAGGAAAAAAAGATAACAGTATACGGAAACGGAAAACAGATAAGACCTTTTATTCATATAAAAGATATTTCAAGAGCAATAATAAAGATACTGGAAGCCGATGATGAAAAGGTAAGCGGTCAGATATTTAATGTAGGTTCAGATAAAATGAATAAGAGTATTCTTGAAGTTGCAAAAGAAATAAAAGAAAGTGTTCCTGAAGCGGAGATAGTATTTTTAAAAGAAAAAGAAGATAATAGAAACTATAATGTTTCCTTTAAAAAAATCAAAAAAATTTTAAACTTTGATACCAAATATGATATAAATTATGCAGTAAGAGAAATAAAAGAAGCCTTCGATAGAGGGGAAATAAAAAATTTTTATGACAAAATTTATAGCAACTTTCATTCTCTGAAGGAAAAATAATTTTTTATTTCCTTTCTGAAATCATAAATTCTCTTAATACATTCACATATTTTTTTAATATCTTTGTCTTTGAGAAGTGAGTAGATGGGTAAACTTATAACCCCTTTAGAAGTTTTTTCAGTAATTTTTAGATTCAAATTACTATATTTCCCTTTAAACATTTTCTGAAGATGACATGGTGGATAAAAGTATCTCTTTACTTGTATATTTTCTTTTTCAAGTGAAAGCTTTATTAAATCTCTTTCAAGACCGAATTTTTCCTCATCTATTATAATGGAAAAATCTTTGAAAGTTGATCTTAAATCCCTATTTACCTTTTGAAAAGAAATACCAGGTAAATCCCTTAAATTTTCCATATAAATTTCTGCAATTTCATTTCTTCTTTTTATTTCCTCCTCTACTCTTTTCAATGAAAATAGTCCGAGAATTGCATGAAATTCACTCATCCTTGAGTTTAAACCTACATATTCAAAATCATTTGTACCAGGGTCACCGTAATTTCTCAAAATTCTTAATTTTTCAGCCATTTCCTTATTTTTTGTTGTTATGACTCCACCCTCACCTGCTACAAGAGTTTTTGTTGGACTTAAACTGAAAACTTCCGCATCTCCAAAATTCCCGATGAATTTATTTTTAAATTTAGCACCAAAGGCATGGGCTGCATCAAATATCAAATAAAGATTATGTTTTTTTGCAATTTCCTCAATTTTTTGGACATCACAGGGAGTTCCATATACATGAACAGCAAGAATTCCTTTTGTATTTTCATCAATATTTTTCTCAATTTCCTCTGGTGAAATATTTAAGGTATCAGGATCAATATCAACAAATTTTAGTTCAATATTATTCCATAAAAGGGCACAAGAGGTAGCTGGAAAAGTAAAAGAGGGTAAAATGAAATTACCCTTTTCAATCTCAAGAGATTTTAGAGTTAAAAGAAGTCCAAGAGTACAACTTGATACACAAATAGCATAAGGAACATTTAAATATTCAGAAATTTTTTCCTCAAATTCCCTTACATATTTACCATTTGTAATCTGACCTGTTGAGAAAATTTCTCTTAATTCATTTTTAATATCCTTAATATCAGGGCAAAAAGGTTTATATATAGGTACCTGAAATTTAAATATAGGTTCTGAACCTAAAATTGCAGGTTTTTTCATAGATTTTATATTATAATATAAAAATGATTTTATTAAGCATAATTATTTCAACTTTTATAGTGAGCTTTATTTCCCTTACGGGAATAATCTTCTTAATTATCAGTAAGGATATATTTGAAAAACTATTATTTTTTTTAATTTCTCTTGCAGCTGGAGCTCTTATAGGTGGTTCCCTTTTACACCTTATGCCTCATTCTCTTGAAAAAATTGAACCACTTTCTTCTTTCTGGATTTTTATTTTAGGGTTTGTGAGCTTTTTTTTACTGGAAAGAATTTTAAGATGGAGACACTGTCATGAATTTGATTGTCCTATCCATCCTGTAACTTATTTAAGTTTAATAGGTGACAGTATTCATAATTTCATTGATGGAGTGGTCATTGCTTCAAGCTTTCTTATTAATTTTCATTTTGGAATAATAACAACTTTAATTGTTTTGGCACACGAACTTCCTCAGGAGCTTTCCGATTATGCAATACTTGTTTATGGTGGAATGGGTAAAATAAAAGCTCTATTCTTTAATTTTATAACAGGATTAACAAGTTTTATCGGCGGTGTAGCAGGTTATTTTTTCTTAAGAAGTGAAAATCTAATTTTTTATATATTACCTTTTGTTGCTGGAAACTTCTTTTATATTTCAGCCTCTGATTTAATTCCAGAACTTCACAATGAGACAAATTTAAAAAAATCTATAAATTCCTTTCTTTTTTTTATTTCAGGTATTTTTTTAATATTTTCTTTAAAATTAATTTTTAAAAATAACATATAAAAAAATTTAAAAAGTAATAATAAAACTTCCCAGAGTCGGGACAGAATACCTTATATGATGATCTTAGTAAACAAGCAACCCTTAAAAGGTTTAAAATGTTATGGTAATTTATAATTGTACGATTTATATACATATTAGAATAATAATTGTTCCTTATATAATTTTTCAAAAAATATTCAAGAGGAGGAGAATTAGTAAGGGCTTGATGTGGTTTTTGTGTATTATACCATAGAAGGTAATTCATCAAATAGTAGTTGAATTTATCAGGCTGAATAATCTCCTTTAAATTCCACTCAATTAAATGTTCGTAGAAAAGTCTATTAAATCTTTCTACAAAAACATTACTCTGGGGATCTTTAGGATAATTAAAGAAATGAATAATGTTTAATTTATTAAGTAATTCTTCAAATTCCCCATAAATTCACTTCCGTTATCAGTTTGGACTCTTTTTACTTTAAATGGCATTATTTTTATTAGCTTTTCCAGAAAATCCCTTGCATTTCTGCTTGTTAATTAGAATTTGGATTTATAATTTCATTTCTATCTTTAAGATATCTTATTATTTTTGCAAAATTCACAGTCGCGGAATTTCCCATCTCCTTTTCTTTATATATTCAATAACTTCAGGATAAAAAGTCTTTGTCTTCTCCTTATAGGTGCCCTTGATTTAGGAATAAGAGCAGAAACATCATAATTTTTTATAACATGGCATTTTAAATCCTTTCGGTCTCATGAAATAATTTTAAAGTATTTCTCTATCTTTATTCAATAATTCTATTATCTTTTTAAAATTTTTCGGGTTTTCTCTCTAATGGCACGGAAACTCATGTTTTATATCCAAAATACAATTTTTCAAGTTGATTTAGGTCATATTTATTAGAAGGAACAGCATAATCAATTATTTTTCCTGCCTCCATTGTAAAAATAAAATCACTTATTTT
>JBDRZL010000019.1 GCA_039803925.1 candidate division WOR-3 bacterium
TTCACATAAATTTTTCCTTCTTTTTCAATAAACATCGGTTTGTGAAAGTGACCTAAAATACATATATCCCCTCCCTTTTTAAAAAATTTTTCTGCTCTCGGAGGAATCTCTTCTTTTACTTCCTTTTTTTCAGAAGAATTTCTTGAAATTTTTGAAAAGGTTTTCGCAAGTTTTATTCCTATATCGGGGTGAAATAGATAGAATAAAAATTTTACAAAGTCAGTTCTTATAAAGAAATTGAAATAGGTTCCAATAATATCTTTATTGTAATAAAAATCACCATGGGCAAGTAAAACCCTTTTACCTCCAATTTGAAATACCCTTTCCCTTTGAAAAATTCTTATATTGAAACCTTTTACAAATTCTTTAACAAAAAAATCATGATTACCTGTGAAATAAAGGAATTCAAATTTATCTTTAAATTTATAAAGTTCTGAAACAAAAAGAAAGTTTTCCTTTGGTATAACTGTTTTGTATTCAAACCAGAAATCAAATATATCCCCTAAGAAAACAATTTTACTTTTATCAGGAATTTTCTCAAGTAATTTAAAAAATTTATCAAATATCTTTTTATCCCTCTCTTCAGAGTAGCCGAGGTGAAAATCTGCAAAAATATAGTATTGCACTTTAAATATTATATACTCTATAATAGATTCTATGAAAATATTTGTGCTCTTATTAATTTTTCTTTCCGAGGAGGAGCCATTATATTATTCAAATTTTTATGAAATATATGCAAACTGGGATTCAATAAATTTTTATATAAAAATAAAAGTAAAAGAATTTAATAGAGTTTATTTAGCCACAGGAAACGGAGAAGAGGGTGAATACTTTTTCCCTGAATTAAGAAAAGTTAATAAATTTCCTGTTAAGCTTAATAATTTTTTAATGTTTGATATAAAGGAAAATAAAAGTTATATCACTGATAAAAGAATAATATATAAACTTGATACTCTTGAAAATAATTTTATGATTAATTTCAAATTACCCATTAAAATTTATGATAAAAGCCAATATGTTTATTTCTGGATAGGTTTAGAAATCAAAGGGGATTTTTATTCAATTCCTGAAAAAAAAGAAAATATTTTCCCTGTTTTTTCTTTTTCCCCTGATAAGGATTTTGATGGAAAATGGGATAAGGGTGTTAATATCAAAGCAATAACAAGAGTAATTTTCAAGGGAGAGGAAGAGGAAGAATTAACTTTAAAAGAATTAAAAAAGTTTTTTAATCCTGAAAAAGAAAATCTTGAAATAGTTCTTGAAGGAGAAAGAGATTTAAATAATATCTTTGCATCAGTTTACAGTTTAACAGGTAAAAAAATAAGAGATATTGATGTTTTAAAATCCGGTAAAAAGGTTATAATTATATGGGATGGAAGGGATGAATCTGGTAAAATTCAAAGGTCAGGAGTTTATTTAATAGTTGTTATGAAGGGAAATGAGACCTGGGCACAGATTCCAGTTGTCATATTTAAATGATAGAGGAGAGATTAAAGAGAATTTTCCCCCTTTACTTTGGGAAAAAAATAGAAAATTTAAAAAATAAAAAAATTTTTCTCATTGGTCTTGGTGCCCTTGGTTCAAATATACTTGATTTACTTGTAAGGGTTGGTGTTAAAAATATAGTGCTTATGGACAGGGATTATGTTGAATTTTCAGATTTATTAACAAGTCCCTTTTATACAAGAGATGATGCACAAGTTTCAAAACCAAAGGTTATCGCAGCTCTTGAAAGAATAAAATCTATTGATAAAGATATAAATGCTGAAATTTTTTTTGAAAATTTTTCTCCTCAATTTGTTAAAAATTTTAATTTTTATGGAATTGACCTTTTAATAGATGCTGTTGATAATCTTGAAACAAGGTTTTTAATAAATGAAGTTTCTCTTAAATATAAAATTCCCTGGATTCATGGAGCCTGTGTGGCTGAAAGGGGAGAGGTTTCTTTTTTTAAGCCCTGGGAAGCTGCCTGTTACAGATGTTTATTTAATAAAATTCCAGAAAGGGGAAGGCTTGAAACCTGTGAAACACATGGAATAAATCCCTCTGTTAGCAAAATAGTTGCAGGAATTGAATCTGATATTGCAATTAAATACCTTACAGTGAATAAATCTTTTGTTAATAAAATAATTTATATTGATTACTCAGAAGGTTACTCTTTAAGGGAATTTGAAATTAAAAAAAGAAAAGATTGTCCCTTATGCATAAAGGGAATTTTTGAGTTTATTGATAGAAAAGAGGAAAAGATAATAACTTTCTGTTCTGAAAAAAATGTATTTATAAAATTAGAAAATTTTGATTTTGAAAAAATTAAAGAAAAGTGGAAGGTATTGGAAAATTTTTCTGAAAACATATACTTTATAAGGATTAATCCAAAAGGTTTTGAACTCAAGTTTTTTAAAGAAGGAAAACTCTTCATAATTTCAGAAGAACCTCTTGAAAAGAAAAAAGTAAAAACTATTATCTCAAAATATATTGGTAATTAGTTTTTGATAATTTTGAAAATTAAGTTTTATAATAAAAAATAATGGGAAAAAGGAAATTTATTTTTGTAACAGGCGGAGTAGTTTCATCCCTTGGAAAAGGGGTCGCAACCTCTTCAATTGCCTTTTTGTTAAAATCAAGGGGTTTTAAAGTTACCGCTTTAAAACTTGATCCTTACATAAATGTTGACCCTGGAACAATGAATCCCTATCAGCATGGAGAGGTTTATGTTACTGAAGATGGAGCTGAAACTGACCTTGATCTTGGGCACTATGAAAGATTTTTGGACCAAAATATGAGTCAAATAAATAATGTGACAACAGGACAGGTTTACGGAACTGTTATTGAAAAGGAAAGAAGAGGTGATTACCTTGGTGCTACAGTTCAGATAATTCCCCATATTACTGATGAGATAAAAAGAAGAATAAGGGATGTTGGAGAAAAGTATGGTGCTGAAATTGTAATTGTTGAAGTTGGTGGAACTGTAGGTGATATAGAAAGTCTCCCTTTTCTTGAGGCAATAAGACAGATAAGGCTTGAAGAGGGATTTGAAAATACAATTTTTATTCATCTGACACTTGTTCCCTTTATAGAAAGTGCAGGTGAATTAAAAACAAAACCAACACAGCATTCTGTTATGAAATTGAGAGAAATAGGAATTCAGCCAGATTTTGTTATAGCAAGGGTTGATAGACCACTTAATGAAAGTTCAAGGGCAAAAATCGCTTTATTTTCAAACCTTCCCCCTGAGAATGTGATTGAGGCAATAGATGTGAAAACAGTTTATGAGGTTCCCATAAATTTTAGAAAACAGAAGCTTGATGAGAAGATTTTAAATCATTTTAAAATTCCTGATTCTGAACCTGATTTAAAAGAATGGGAAAAATTTCTTGATGGGATTTTAAATCCTGAAAATGAAGTTGAAATAGCAATATGTGGTAAATATACACATTTAAAGGATGCTTATAAAAGTATTATAGAGTCGCTTACTCACTCCGGTTCCTTTCACAGGGTAAAGGTTAACATAAGATGGGTAGAAGCAAGTGATCTGGAGAAAGCAAAGGCTCAAGATTTATTAAGTGGTGTGAATGGTATTCTTGTTCCTGGAGGTTTTGGAGAAAGGGGAATAGAGGGTAAAATTAAAGCATGTAAATATGCAAGGGAAAATAAAATTCCCTTTTTTGGCATATGCCTTGGAATGCAAGTGGCTGCGATTGAATTTGCAAGGAATGTTCTTGGATTAAAGGATGCAAACAGCACAGAATTTAATCCCAAAACAATTCATCCTGTTATAACAATTTTACCTGAAAAAAAAGATATCAATTATTTTGGTGGAACACTTAGAAAGGGTGCTTATCCCTGTAAGATTAAAAGGGATACCCTTGCTTACAGAATTTATAATACTGATTTAATTTATGAAAGACACAGACATAGATACGAATTTAATCCTAAATACAGGAAAATTTTTGAAGAAAACGGTATGATAATAAGTGGAGAATCACCAGATGGATACCTTGCTGAAATAATGGAATTAAAGGATCATCCCTTTTTTATTGGTGTTCAGTTTCATCCTGAGTTTAAATCAAGACCCTTAAAAGTTCACCCAATTTTCAGAGAATTTGTAAAAAAAGCTCTGGAAAGAATTTATCTATATGTGTCCTGATTTTTTAAGAATCGGAGGATTTGTAATTTCTTCTTACGGTGTAATGGTTGCCCTTGCATTTTTTACAGGAACTTATCTTGCTGAAAGAGAATGGAAAAGATTAAATCTGGATATAAAAGTTTTTAATAATATTTTTATTCTTGCTTTAATTGGTGCTATTTTAGGCTCAAAGCTTTTATTCATTTTTGAAAACATTCCTTTTCAAGATTTTATATCAAATCCATTTAAATATCTTTTAGAAAGAGGAGGATTTACCTTTTACGGTGGATTTCTTTTAGCCTTTTTTTTGATTTGGTTATATTTAATTTTAATTAAACATCCTATTTTAAAAGTTGGGGATGCAATATCCCCTTCCCTTGCAATTGGTTATGCAATAGGAAGGATTGGTTGTTTTCTTGTAGGAGATGATTATGGAAAACCTTCTAATTTGCCTTGGGCAATGGCTTTTTCAAAGGGTACTCCTCCCACATATATTGGAACTATGAGAGAATATTTTCCTTTTTTAAAGATTGAAGGTCCTCCAGATCAGCTTATTAAAGTTCATCCTACTCAGCTTTACGAAGTTTTTATTATGTTAATAGTTTTTATTTTAATTTTTTCTTTAAGAAAAAAATTGAAAGAAGGAAGAGTTTTTGCTTTGTATTTAATTCTTGCAAGTCTTGAAAGGTTTTTTGTTGAATTTTTTAGACTCACAACACCTTCCTTTATACCCTTTTTAACAGTTGCTCAGATTATATCCATTTTTTTATTAATTCTCGGGATCACAATATGGATATTGAAGAAATAGTTAAAAGTTTAAAGAAGAATAAACTTTTTAAAAATTTAACTGATGATATTTTAAGAGAAATAGCCCCTTATATAAATTGCAGAGAATATAAAAAGGGTAGAACTATTTTCTTTGAAGGTGATACGGGAAGAGTTTTGTATCTTGTTAAAAATGGAAAAGTGGAGGTTTTTAAAAGAAATAATGAGGGTGAAGAAGTTATACTTGCAAGTTTTGGTCCAGGTGATTTTTTAGGGGAAATGGCTCTTATTGAGGAAAGCACAAGAAGTGCTACATGCAGGGCAGTTGAGGATTCAGAGCTTTTGCTTTTTTCTCATCGGGCTTTCCTTGATTTAATTGAAGAAAGACCAAAGGCAGCAGCAAAGCTTATTCTTGAAATTGCAAAAGTTTTATCAAAGAGATTGAGGAGCTCTTAAAAGAAATCTATTTTTCACATATAACCCCATCCTTTTAATTTTTCTTCTATTTCCTTTTTCTCTTTATCTATAAATATGTGTTCTTCAAAAATTAATTCCTTTCCCCATTTTTCCCTTTTTAACTTTATTTTTGATAGGTATTCTTCCTTTACAATCTCCTCTATTACTTTCCCTTCAAATTCTTCTGGGACAGGGAGTCCTGAGAGAAATAAAAATGTAGGAGCAAGATCTAAAAGAGTGTATTTTCCTTTTATTTTGTATTTTTCTTTTAAAATTTTTCCCATTCCAAAAAATATCCCCTTTGTTGAGTGAATACCGTTCAGTTTTTCGTAATCCTTTTTATCTATTTCACTTATATATTCATTTAAAGAAGAACCACCTTCAAAATCATCTGAGTATAGAAGGATAAGGTCTGGAAGTTTTTCAGAATATTTACCCTTGTAAAGTTCTTCTCTTAAGAAAACTTTTTGAATGGGTTTTATTCCATTAATGCTAAATTCTTCTAATTCTTCCTTTATCTTGATTCTTACTTTTTCATAATCTTCTGCTTTTACAATCCCTTTTGGCTGCCTTTCTTTGAGATTTATTACAATTCCATCAACAGGAGGATAAAGGGGGAATCTATATGCCTTTGTTTTGTTGAAATCAATATTAAAAAGAGAAGTTTCAGAGAAAGTGTCAATTTTTGTTAAAATTTTCCTTAAATTTAAAGGTAATTTTTTAAAAACAATTTCCTGGTAAGGAAATTTCCCCTTTAATTTTCTGTAAATTTCTTTAAAAGGTTCGTATAAACTTTTAGTTTTCTTTTCTTTTAAAAATCCTCTTTCTTTTAAGAAGAAATTGAGATTGAATTTTTTTAGGGGTCTTTTTCTTGCACCGTGATCTGACATAATGAAAACAAGTGTATCTTCATCTAAAATTTTTAAGAATTCCCCTATTACTTCATCGGTTTTAATATAGACTTTTTCTATGTAGTTATCTTTCTCTTCTATGTATTTATAAAAATTATGTTGTGCTCTATCAGCTGATCCTAAAACAATTATGAAGAAAAAGGGTTTATATTTTTTATAAAGATAAATCCCTGCTTTTTTTCTAATTTCAAGAAGCCTTATAAGTTCATCAAAAACCCTTTTTTCCGAACCACCCTTAAAAATTGAGGTATTTTCTGTAAGAGGTTCAATTTCCTTTTTTAATTCAGAAGGATAGGCAAAAACCTCCTTTGTATCAGGTGTTGGAAATCCTGAAACCAGAAAATCTTTGATTTTCCAAGGTGGATAAGTTATAGGAATTGTAATTGCTCCAACATTTAACCCCTTTTCATTAAAATAGTCAAGAAAAGTAATCCCTTTAAAAAATCCTGAATGTATTATTTCTGCTTCCCTCATTTCATAAAGTTTTATATTCAAATTTCTGAAATCAAAAACCCCGTGAGCACCTGGATTTTTTGAAGTTAAAAAACTTGTCCATGCACAGGCAGAAATAGATGGATAGGTTGATTCTATCTCACCTATAAAACCTTTTTCAAAGAATTTTTTTAGATTTTTTAATTTATCTTCTTTTAAAAATTTTTCAATCAGATCAAAGGAACCACCGTCAATCCCGATAACAAATATTTTCATTTTAATTAATTTTATTATAAAATATAAATTTAGAGGAATGAAAAAAAAGCTTTTGTTTTTAACTGATATGATCCCCTCTAAAAGTATAAGTGGAGCTAGGATTAGAAATTATTTTATTTTGCAAAAATTATCAAAAATTTTTGAGGTTTATCTTTTCTGCATTAAAAGAAAACAAAGTGTTGAGGAGAGTCTGGAAGAACAACTCTTAGAAGATCTAAGAAATTATACCAGGGAAATTTATATTTATAGGTTTAAAAGAAATCTTTTCATTTTTTTGATTAAATTTTTAAAATCTTTAATTTTAGGTAAGTCTTATTTTATTGAAAGATTATTTTTTAAAGATTTTCATAAAAAAATAAAGGAATTTGTAAAAAGAGAGAAGATAGATGTTCTTTATTTGGCACAACTTAACTTAATTAATTATGGAAGAGGAATAAAAATTAAAAAAGTTTTAGATAATCATAATGTCCATTTTAAACTTACTGATAGAATTAAAAATACTCTCTCTTTTTTAGATTTTAAAAAGTATTTTTTTAAGATTGAATCTTTTAAGTTAAAGAAAATTGAAAGTAAGTTATCTGAAAATTTTGAATTAGTATTATGTGTGTCAGAGTTTGATAGAAATTTATTGTTAAAGTTGAATAAAAATAAAGAAAAGATAAAAAGTTTACCGATTTTTTTAAATTCAGGAACTATTAAATATATAGAAAAACCTAAAAAATCAAATTTGCTTTGTTTAGGAGATCTAAAATGGTTACCAAATAAACATGGTGTTCTCTGGTTTTTAAAAAATGTTTATCCTTTATTGGAGAAGGAAAATTTAGATTTCAATTTGAACATAGTGGGTGACGGTTCCTTAGGAATTAAGATTAAAGATAAGAGAATAAATTTTTTAGGTTTTAGAAAAGATATAGACGAGGTATGGAGAAATTCTTATATTCTGATTGTTCCTCTTTTTTCAGGTAGTGGTGTAAGGGTTAAAATAATAGAAGCTTTTGCAAGGGGAATACCTGTTGTTTCAACTTCAATTGGTTGTGAAGGATTAAAAGTAAAAGATGGAGAGAATATAATGATAGCTAATGAGCCTTTAGATTTTAGAAATAAAATAGTTTTTCTTTTAAAAGATGAGAAAATTTATGAGAATATAAGACAGAATGCTTTTCTTACTTTTAAAAAATATTATAGTGAAACTTCTTATGAAGAAAAAATTTTAGATTACTTTAAATATTTTTTATAAAATTTTGGGGAAAATATAAATAGAAGTGATAATAAAAATCCTAATGTAAAAATCAAAAATATAGAGATTAAAGAATTTTTTTGTATTTTAGATAAATAATTTAATGCTATTAAGATAATCATTTGCCATAAAATAAATTCTAAAATTAAATTCAAATCCAGTTGAAAATACTTTTTAGATTTAAATATAAAAAAAGCAGAGAATGTCAAAAAAATTATGGAAAAAGAGGTAGATATACTTGCTCCTAAAACTCCATATTTTTTTATTAAGAAAAAATTTAAAAATATATTGATAATAAGTGCTATTATGTTAAGATTAGCCCATTTTTTTTGCTCATAAGACATAATTATAATTGCCACAAAAGGGCTTTGAAGAGAAACAAGCAAGTTTGAACACCCAACTATGTTGAGGACAACTGCCATTTCTTTAAAATCCTTACCAAACATAAAATTTAGAATTTCACTACCTTTTAATAAAAAGGTGTGAATAAAAGGAAAAGAAAGAATTAAAGAAAAAATAAGAGTTTTGTGAAAATTTTTTTTAAGAGATTCAAAATTCTTTTCCCTTATATCTCTTGAACACACTGGGTTAAAAATTGGTGAAAATATCCATATAATTAAAAGTATAAATTCTGAGGTTCTTAATGCAGCATTATAAAGACCAACTTCTTGGGAGCTTTTTAAAAGACCCAACATTATGACATCTACCCAATGAGAAGATTCCCTTACAAGTTCCATTACCATAATCGGAATTGTAAAAGAAAAGAAAGAAATTACAATATTTTTTCTAATTATTGATTTTTTTATTCCCTTAAATTTTAATTGGTAAAAGATAATTATTATTATTCCTGTGATTATAAAAGAAATTGAATAGGAAAGAGGAACGGAGAGGAAATTTTTTAAAGAATAAACCAGAATAAATAAAAAGATTAAATTCAGGAAAGGTCTTAAAAACTGAACAATCAAAACATATACTTTCATAATAGAAAAAGCTCTTATTGTCCAAGCCCCGGCAAGGGTAAGCAAGGAAAAGGGAAATCCTAAGGAAAAACCAAATATAAATAGTGAAAGGTAATTTTTCCTGAATATTATTTTTTCAAGAAAATCTGATAGGGTGATTAATAATAATGAAAAAATTATTCCAATAAATATAAAGTAAAATAAAACAAATTTTAAAAAAGAATTAACATTTTCTTCTTTTTTTTCTGATATAAACTGAGGAATAAAGTAGGAAGATCCAGCTTCAATACCCGAAAGACCAAACCTTGTTAAAATTCTGAATATTCCTGTTGTTAAAGAAAAAATACCATAAATTTCTTTTCCAAAAAGCCTTATTATAGCTATATTTAAAATATAATTTAAAATTTTTTCAGTAGCTGTACCCAAAAAATTCCATATAGAGCCCTTTATAAATCCTTCACCTTTTAACATACTCTTTTAAGTATATTTGGGGCAATAAAAAAGTTAAGAAAAGATAAATAATGAAAAATTTTATCTCCATGTCCATAATTGGATTAAGCCAGTAGAAGTCAAAAATTAGCTGAAAAATGATAATAACCCATCCCACCAATAATCCTATTATTAAATGTATTTTATCACTTTCTATATTTAAATAAAGTTTAAAAAGAAATTTAAATATACTTAAAATAATACTTAAAAATATTAATAATCCAGGTAAACCAAGTTCTGCTAAAATATTTAAAAATGCATTGTGAGCATGTAAATGAATATGAGAAACTTTTTGAAAGGCAAATTGCCCTAATCCAATACCTGTTAATGGATTCTGAAAAAAGAGTTTTATACTTGTTTTCCAAAAAAGAATCCTGACCAGTATGCTTATATCTCTTTTTCCCCAAAAAATAGATATGATCCTTAAATAAATTTGTGGTAATAAAGTTTTTATTAAAAGAAATAATAAAAAAATTAAAGGAATTACAAATGTTGCAAAGAGAAAAATTTTTTGATATTTTCTTTTTTTTATTAGATATAAAATATAATAAAGAATAAATGCTAAAAATAAAGATAAATATCCAGAACGAGAAAGAGTTAAAACAAGAGATAAAACAGAAATTAATATAATAAAGAATAAGAAAAATCTGAGTTTTTTATTTTTTTTAAAAAGAGCAAAACCGAAAATAAAGATTATAGAAATGATAAGGAAACCAGAATAACTATTACTGTTGTAAAAAATTCCTCTCGCTCTCTGAGACCAATAATAACCAATCTTTTCTATTTTAAAAAATTCAGATAAAGGAAATTCAGGAAAAAAGTATTGTAATAGAGAAATTATAATATTAAAAGAAAGAAATACAAGCAGACTTAAAAGAAATCTATTTAAATCTTTTTCCTCTTTTAAATAAATATATCCTGCAATATAATAAAGTAAGTTAATCAATAAAAGAAAAGAAACTAAAAAGGCGTAATCTTTTTTATAGGACCATATTATTGAAAGAAAGGCCCAAAGATTATAGAAAAAAAGAGTTTTTAACAAGGGAATTTTTTCCTTTAACCTGTTACCACTTAGGAAAGATAAAATAAGCAAAAAACCAAATATCAGAATAAAAATGTTAAAAATTTTAAAGGGAACTGTTATTTTAGATAAATCGTGTTTTAAAACAGTAGGGTTGACTTCATAGTTAATATACACTGTTAATCTAAATATTAAAGAAAAAGGGAGTAAATAAAATAAATTTTTTAAAAAATTTCCATTTAAAAGAATCAATAAAAAAAATAGAAAAATAAGAATTTTTGCAAGATAAATGATTTTAATTTGTGTTTCTGATAAAAGATAAATATAAAGAAAATAAAAAAGAAGAAATAAAAGAAAATTTGTTAAAAAAAGCATCTGATTTATTCTGAATTTCAGTGCATTTAGCATATCTTATTATAAAACAGCTTTTTTAAAATTTAAAAAAACTTGGAATTTTCTAAAATTTAAATAATAAAATTTTTTAAATGAAAATCCTTTTTATAACATCTCAGGTTTTTTTCCCGCCCCTATCAGGATTGAGAAAAAAAATTTTTTTACTTTTAAAAGAATTAAAGGAGAAAAATAATAAAATTTACCTTTTTTCCTTTCCTGAATTTGAAATTCCTGATAGTTATTTTGAAAGAGTAGAATTTTCCTCTCCTTTATCAAAATTTACCTTTTTTAAAAATCTTTTTTTCTCCTTTTTAAAAAATCCCTTTGAAATTGTTTTTTATATAAATCCAAAAAGTTTTAAAAGAATAAAAAATTTTGTTAAAGAGGTTGATCCTGATATAATCTTTGTTGATTACATAAGGATTGCCCATATTTTCCCCTATATAAATTTTAAAAACAAAAGACTAATCTTAAATATGGATGACCCTCAATCTCTTAAATACATAAAAATGAAAAGTTTAATAAAAGAAATAGAAAATCCCTTTGGTGAAGCCCTTGAATATTTACCAATTTTAGTAAAGAAAATTTTAAAAAATAATTTTGTAAAAAAATTAATTTTGTCCTATGAGATAAAAATGATGCAAAAGTATGAAAAAAAATGGACAGAAAGTTACAATTTAGTTCTAACTAACTCTGAAAAGGATAAAATGTATCTAAATTCTATTGGAATAAAAAATGTAAGTATCTTACCACCACTTGTAAAAATTGATAAAGATTTAAAAATGGAGGAAAAGGAAAACTATATTCTCTTTGTCGGTAAAATGGATTATGCACCAAATCCAGATGCTGTAAATTATTTTTTAAAAAAAATATTTCCCTATGTAAGGGAAGTTCATCCTGAAATATGGTTTTATATTATAGGTTCAAATATAAATAAAGAGTTAGAAGAAAAATGGAAAAAGGAAAAAAATGTAAAAGTCATAGGGAAAGTTCCTGATGTTGAATTTTTTTATAAAAAAGCAAAAGTTTTTATCTCGCCCTTAAGATTTGGAACAGGAATAAAGGTAAAAATACTTGAAGCAATGAGTTATGGAGCTCCTGTTGTAACTACAAAAATAGGTGCTGAGGGTATGAAAGTTTTAAATAGAAAGCATCTTTTGATTGCAGAAGATGAAAAGGATTTTGCCTTAAAGGTTATAGAATTAATTGAAAATAAATCTTTATGTGAAAATATCGTAAAAAATGCTTTTAAGTTTGTTAGGGAAAATTACGATATAAAAAAATGGACTAAAAAAATTTTTAACTTTTAAAGATTTTGTTTTATAATAAGACTATGAAAAGATTTAATGGTGTAAAGATAAAGTATTACGGACATGCTGCTTTTAAATTAATATCACCCAAAGGAAGGGTGATTTTCCTTGACCCCTGGCTGAGTAATCCATCTTCTCCTTCCAAGGATTATGATAAAGTGGATTTTATACTTTTAACTCATGCTCACGGTGATCACCTTGGAGATACAATAGAAATTGCTAAAAAAACTGGTGCTAAGGTCTATGCCATTCATGAGATATCAGTGTATTTATCCTCAAAGGGTATTAAAAACGCAATTGGTATGAATATAGGTGGTCATATTAAAGATGGAGAAATTGAGATTATTCAAACAGAGGCAACACACTCCTCAACAATTCAGGAAGGTGATAAACTTATTCCTGGAGGTTTGGCATCAGGCTTTGTTATAAAATTTGAAAATGGTTTTACAGTTTATCATGCTGGTGATACTGGTGTTTTTGCAGGTATGCAGATTATTGGAGAACTTTATAAACCCCATCTTGCCCTTTTACCAATAGGTTCTCACTACACTATGGATCCTTTTGATGCAAGTTATGCCTGTAAACTTTTAAAACCGAAATATGTAATTCCAATGCACTACGGGACCTTCCCTGTTTTAACAGGAAGCCCTGAAGAGTTAAAAAAGAATCTTGATCCAGCACTTAATATTGAAGTTATTGTTTTAAAACCAGGAGAAGAAGCAGAATAATTCAAAGTTCTCTTATGATTCCATAAGGAACTTTTTTTCTTGCTAAAAATATTTTTTCTTTTTTGTAATAATAAAGGGAAAATAAAGCACAGAAAAGTGAATCAAGATGGTTGTGATTTTTTATTAAACTAATTTTGTCTATTTTTTCTTTCAATTTATTTAAAATTTTTTTTAGTTCTTTTTTATTTTTTTTATAATTTTCTTTAAATCCAATTGCTCTTAAAGATGCGGTGGGATGGGTTTCTAAAACTTCTGTTATTTTCCTCAATTTTAAATAAATTCTTTTCCCCCTTTTAGAAAGTTTATACATACTTTTAACATAAAAGGGCAATATTCCAGGAACCTTAATTTTTCTTTCAATGAAGTATCTCCTTAAAATTTTATCCTCTTTTCTATCTTTAATTTTTCTCCATGTAATAGGTGCATCTATTGCAATGTAAAGGGGTTCATATTTTTTAACTTCCTCTATAATTTCTTTTTCTGATATTTTATCTTTTAAAAAAACAATTTTTATTTTTTTTGAATCTTCAATAAAACATAAGGAAGTATTTTTATCACCTATTGATAAATCAATTCCTCCAAAAAACATTTTATAAATTTATTTTATTTATGAAATAACCTTTTTAATTTTACAATTGGTTTTAAATTTTCAATTTCAAAATCCCTATTAATATTCTCTGAAAATAGAAGATTTATATCCCATAAATTTGGTTTTTCAACTAAAAATTCAATTTCTTCTATGTCATTTTTAAGAAAATAAGTAAGGTCTAATTTGTTTTGAAAAGGAATTTCAACTTCGATTTCTTCCTCATCAAATAGATTTGAAGGGTCATAAGCATCAAAAAGTGAATCAAAAATTTTTGCTATTTTTCTTTTCTCTCCTAAATTATTGATAAATTCTCCACCGTATTCAAAAGGTGTTTGAACGAAAAGAGAATAAAAGTTATTGTCTTCTTTTGGTTTTAATGAATTTATATAAAATACTACGAGCTCCTTTAATGAGTTTAAAAAATCATCATCTTTAATTTCATAAAAGGGTTCAATTCTATAAAAAATGAGACACTTAATTTCCTTTTTTTCTATTTTTTCCTTTATTTCCTTTAAACTTTTAAACTCTATTCCATTAAAAATCCTTAAAAATCCTTCTGTATTAAATAAAGCCCTTAGGTTTAAAATTTTAGATTTTTCATGAAATTTTGATAATAAATAAAAAAGAACCTGAATTTTAGGTGGTAACATATCATTAAAAACTAAAATAAAATTCTCATATTTCTTTATTTTTTCAAAAATTTCCTTAGATTCCTGAAAGAATAGTTTTCTTTTTTTAATTTCCTCTTCAAAAAAGAATTTGTTTAAAAACTTAAAATCTTTAATTTCAGGGATTTCCCCCTTTTCCCTGTAAAATAGTGTTAAAAGGTCTAAAAGAAATTCATAGGATTTCTTAAGTTCCATTTTTAATGAAAGATCTGCATTTTTGAAAAATCTATCCTCAAAGCCTGATAAAACCATAAAAAAGTTATTTTTTCTTTCTCTATTTCCAAAAAAGAAGAATTTTACTTTTTTTCTCCTTTTACCTTCTTTCATTATCCTAAAGAGTTCAAGTCCTATAACAGGATGTGAATAATCTAAAAGGGAATAATAAATAAGTGTAAAAGAATTTTCAAAATCTATATAATTTACATCAGAAAGAATTTTTTCTGCACCCCTATGTATTTCTGAAGGTAAAATCACTATATTTTTTAATTTATTTTTTAAAAGGAAATTTTTAATTTTCTTTAAAACAGAATCTGTTTCCCTTGGAGAAATAAAAAAACATATTTCATCAGGATCAAAACTTTTTAATACTTTTTTTAATTTATCCTTAAACTCCTCCAAGATAAGTCCTTTAAAAATTCTTTTTTCATTTGAAATAAAATCCTTACCATAAAATATTCTGTCACAGAATATTGTGGGATTTTCAAAGTCATCCTTTGCAATAACCTTATATATTTTATCGGGTTTCTTTTTTATTCCTGATTTTAATACTTTTTCTCTTCTTGGATTTTTAACCCAGAATTTAAGTTCACAGCCAGTTGAGCAAAGAATGCAGGAACTTTCTATTTCATAAAGGTCCCATGGTCTTGGACCGAACCTGTAGTCTTTATCATCAAGAATAGCACCAACAGGACATATATGGGTTAAATATCCTAAGAAGGGAACATCGTCTTTAAGTTCCCTTTCAAAGGGTCCTACAAAACTTTCCTTTCCCCTTTTAAAGGATAGCCACTCATCTGAATAAACTTCCTCTCTCCAGAAGTTTGAGCATCTATAACACAATATGCATCTTGTTTCATAGAATCTTAAGAGTCCATTTAATTTCTGTTTGGGGGGCAGTATCTTTTTATAATTTGAAAAAGGAAAACTTCTTCCAAATTTATAGGTAAAATCCTGTAAATCGCATTTACCCCCTTTTTCGCATAAGGGACAATCTATGGGGTGGTGTATAAGCATAAACTCTAAGATATTAGCTCTTGCTTCTTTTGATTTTTCTGAATAGGGAAAAATTTTCATTTCTTCCTGTGGATAGGTGGAGCAGCTTGTTACAAGAAATCTTTTCCCTTTTATTTCAATTTCTACTATACAGACTCTGCAGGAAGCAGTTATTCTTAAGTTAGGGTGAAAGCAATAATAGGGAATATAAAATCCATTTTCCTTTAAAATCTGTAAGACAGTTTTTTGAGGGTTAACTTCAAATTGTTTATTATCAATAAAAATTTTCATTCTTTTGAATTTTAACTCTTTTTATTTTAAAATTTCTATATAAAATGATAATTGCCCTTTTATTTACTCATAAAAAGGCACCCAGTGAAGTAAGGGAAGAAGTTTTTAAATTTTTTGAAAATAAACTCAATGAAACAAGGAATGATATTCTTGAAAAGTTATTACTTGCCACCTGTTACAGGGTAGAACTTTATTTAAGAATAGATAAATCTAAAAAGGCAAAGTTATTAAAAGAACTTTTGCCTTCTGAGTTTAAAAATTACGCAGAAATACTTGATTCGCCAAAGGATATCTTTGAGCATATTGTTATTGTTTCAAGTGGGGCAGATTCTCCTGCAATTGGTGAACCTGAGGTTCAGGGACAGGTTAAAAGGGCTTTAGAAGAGGCAAAGAAAAAAGGATGGGTTAAAAAGTTTCTCGGTAAGGCTTTTGAAAGAGCAATTTTTGTTTCAAAAAAGATAAGGGAAGAATCTGAAATTCAAAAAGGTTCCCTTTCAATACCAAGAATTGTTTCCTTGTATTTAAAGGACTTAAATGGAGAAGAAAAGGATTTAAAGATTTTAATTGTTGGAACAGGTGAAATGGGAGCAGGAATTGCAATGTATTTGAGAAAAGAAGGGATTCCCTTTCATGTTGCTACTAAAAGTATAGAGAGAGCAAAATTTTTAAAGGAACATGCGAATATTGATGCAATTTTATATTCAAGGGAAACTCTACCCTTTTATGTAAAACATTACGATGCTGTTATATTTGCAACTGAAAGCGATGGATATTTACTTGATAGAGACTTTTTAGAAAAAAGTAAAGAAAGACCAAAACTTATAATAGATCTTGGCTTTCCGAGGAATGTGGACCCTGAAATTAAAAATATAAAGGGTATTGAATTCCATCAGATAGATGAGTTTAAAAAGATAATAGAAGAGAAAGTAAAGGAAAAAAAAGAGATGCTTTCCTATATAATTTTCAGAGCAAAAAAGGAAAGTGAAAGATTTGAAAAGTGGTTAATAAGGGAGGAAAAGATTTTAAAATTATTTAATTATGTTGATAAGAGAATAAGTAATATAGAGGATAAGACAAAAATTAAAAAATTCCTTTTATACCCTGTATTAAAGTCTTTAAGAAGTGGGAAGGATATTGAGGAGATAATAGAAAGTTGGATAAAGTAATAAGGGTTGGTGCAAGAGGGTCAAAGCTCAGTTTTAATCAGGCAAAAAAAGTTTTGGAAATTTTAAATAAAAAGGGATTTAAAACAGAGTTTGTCCCTATTACAACAAAAGGAGATAAAGAAAGGGATAAACCACTTTTTAAAATAAGCGGAGTAGGTATTTTTGTTAAGGAAATTGAAAGAAAAATTTTAGAAGGAGAGATTGATATTGGTGTTCACAGTGCCAAAGATGTGCCTACTCAAATAGAAGAGGGTTTAGAGATTTCTTGTTATTTAAAAAGGGAAAGTCCTTTTGATGTCCTTGTTTCCTATGTGAGTTCAATATATGAGTTGAAGGAGGGAGCAGTTGTAGGAACAAGTAGTATAAGGAGAAGGGAATTTTTACTTGAAAAAAGAAATGATTTAATTATTAAGGATTTGCGAGGAAATATTGATACAAGAATAAAAAAATGGGAAAGGGGTGAATATGATGCAATAGTTATATCTGAAGTGTCTATAAAAAGATTAAAGCTTAATGTCCCGTATGTAAGGCTTGATATTGAGGAATTTCCGCCTTCACCAGGGCAGGGTGCAATATGTATTGAATCTAAAAAAGATTTTATTTACAGAGATGTTTTAAAAGAAATAAATGATGAAAAAACTTTTATTGAAGTAGAAACAGAAAGGGAAATTCTTTCAAAACTTTCCATAGGGTGTTCAGTCCCTTTTGGAGCTTATGCCTTTATTGATAATGGAGAAATCAATTTAATTCTTAAATATAAAAAGGGTAATGAATTTATAAAAATTAAAGAAAGGGGAAAAACAAAGGAAGAACTTGTTAAAAAAGTTTATGAAAAAATCTTCTCATAGCACCCTTTTAGTCTTGAATACAAATACCTTTACTCTTTTTCCTGAAATATGGCAATTTTTAAAGAACTATAAAAATATTTATTATGAGGAAAAAAAACCACCTTTTATATTATGGGCTTCACCTTTTTCCAAATGGGAAAAAATTCAAGGAAATTTAAATAAAGAGAACTCACTTTTTATTCTTGATGGTTTTAAGGGTTTGAAAAATATCTTAAGTAAATTTAATTTTAATAATATTTTGAAATTAAGTTATTATGTAAGGGATAAGAATTTTGGAAAAAAAATATTCTGTGTTGTAAGGCCGATGCCTGAAGCTCTTTATTTTGCTAATGAACTTGAGAAAGAAAAATTAAAAGCCTTTCCTCTTCCTGTTTTAAAATTTAAGGTTATAAAAGTTAAAAATTTAAAAGAAATTTTAAAGGATAAGTGGGATTATGTAATTTTTACTTCCAAAAGGGGAATAGATGCTTTAAGAGAAAATATAAAAGATGTTTTTTTGTTAAGGGAACTTTTGATTGATAAGAAAATAATAGCAATTGGACCTGAAACAAAAAAGAATTTAGAGGAAGTTGGTTTAGATGCGATTTTACCTGAAGAATTTTCTCAAGAAGGTATAATGGAAATTTTAAAAGAAGAAAAATATAAAAGAATTTTAATGTTAAAAACAGAGGGTAGAGAGGATTTAAAAAATTTTCTTTTAAATAACAAAAATTATGTTGAAGAGGTTAAAATTTATGATATGGTAAAGGAAAAAATAGAAAGATTAAAAATCTTTGAAATATATTTAAATATGGCTACACATCTTATTTTTACAAGTCCTAAACTTTTTGATACATTTATAAAGATTTTTAAGGACAAAAAATTTTTAGAAAATAAAGAAATTTTAGCAATAGGAAGAGTAACAAAGAGTCATATTGAGAAAAAAGGTTTTAATGTGAATTTTGCTCCTCAAAAATTTACAGGTAAATACCTTTTAAAAGAAATTTTAAAAAGGAGTTAAAAATATGAAGGAATTTCCTTTTATAAGAATGAGAAGATTAAGAAAAAAGGAATTTTTAAGAGACCTTGTAAGGGAAACAATTTTAACTCCAGATGATCTTGTTTATCCACTTTTTGTAATTAAAGGGGAGGGGAAAAAAGAAGAAATATCTTCTATGCCAGGTCAATATAGATATTCAATTGATGTTCTATGTGAGGAGATTCAAAAAATAAAAGAAGAAGGTATAAAGGCAGTTATTCTGTTTGGTATTCCAGAAAAAAAGGATGAAATGGGAAGTGATGCCTATTCTGATGATGGTATAATTCAAAGGGCATTAAGGGAAATAAGAAAATTTGAAAAGGATCTTATATTGATTACTGATCTTTGTATGTGTGAATACACTTCGCATGGTCATTGTGGAATTATTAAAAATGGTGATGTTGATAATGATATGACGCTTTTATATCTCGGAAAAATAGCAGTTTCACAGGTTGTTGCGGGTGCTGATATTGTAGCACCTTCAGGAATGATGGATGGTATGGTAAAGGCAATTAGAAAGGCTCTTGACGAAAATGGTTTTAAAGATACTCCTATTCTTTCCTATGCTATTAAGTATGCATCAAGTTTTTATGGACCTTTCAGGGAGGCTGCTGAATCAGCTCCACAGTTTGGTAATAGAAAGACCTATCAGATGGATCCTGCAAATTTAAGAGAAGCAATACTTGAAGCAGAGCTTGATTATGAAGAGGGTGCAGATATTTTAATGGTTAAGCCTGCTTTAGCCTATCTTGATGTTATAAAAACTATTAGAGAAAGGTTTAATAGACCAATTGCAGCCTATAATGTTTCAGGTGAATATGCTATGGTGAAGGCTGCTTCAATGAAAGGTTATATAAATGAAAGGGAAATTGTTCTTGAAATTTTGACTTCAATTAAAAGGGCAGGGGCTGATATAATTTTGACTTATCATGCAAGGGATGTAGTAAAGTGGTTGAAAGGTGGATAAGTTAAAAAAATTAAAAGATTTTTTTTATTATTACCTATATCCTTCAGACTCTGAGAAAAAGGTAATTTATCTTTTGATATTTATTATTCTTTTGGGTGATGTGGCTAAAAGATTTTTTTATGAAAAAAGAATTAATTTACAAAATCAAAAAATTGAGAAAATAGATTTTAATCTTGCTGAACTTGAAGATCTTGTAAATCTTCCTTCTATAGGACCTCGTCTTTCTGCAAAAATTATTGATTTTAGAAATAAGAAGGGAGAAATTAAAAAACCAGAAGAGCTTCTTGAAATTAAAGGTTTGGGTGAAAAAAGGCTTGAGATTATAAAAAAATATTTTAAGTTTCCAGAAGAAGATTTGAAATAAAATTTATTTGCATGAATCTACAAATTTTTTAAACAATTTTAAAAAAATTTTATCTTCCTCAAATAGATGTTCAGGGTGAAACTGCACTCCTAAAAAGAAGGGGTGTTTATCACTTTCGATTGCTTCAACAATTCCATCCTTTGCTCTTGCTGATATTTTTAAATCTTTACCCAATTTATTTACAGCTTGATGATGGAAGCTGTTTACTCTTATTCTTTCTTTTTTAAAAATTTCATATAAAAGTGTTTCTTTCTCTATTATTATTGTATGAGTTAACTTACTGCAACTTGCTGATTGTTCATGTTCTATATCTGAATTAATATGCTGAATTAAATTACCTCCCATTGCCACATTCATTACCTGTGAGCCCCTGCAAATGGCAAAAATCGGTTTTTTATTTAAAAAACAAGCTTTAACAAGTTCTATTTCAAGAATATCTCTTTCAGGAACAACTCCTCTTGTTTTTTTAGGCTCCTCTTTATAATATAAAGGATGCACATCTCCTCCACCTGTTAACAAAAATCCATCAAATTTTTCTAAAAGAGTTTTTATTTCATTTTTAAAATCAGTATACGGAATAATTAGAGGAATTCCCCCTGCTTCCTGTATTGCTTTTGTATATTTAATATTTAAGTAAAATCTGTTAGATTGAATATCAAAAGAAGGGGTAACACCGATTAAAGGTTTTTTATTCAATTTATATTAAAAAAATCCCCGGGGAATTACCCCCGGGGAAATCATTCTTTAAAAAGGTTCGATTCACTCCTCTATTTCAATCTTTATTTCTTTTGGTTTTACCTTTTCACTCTTTGGTATTTCAATTCTTAAAATCCCATCTTTATAAGAAGCTTTTGCTTTTTCAGGTTGAACTTCTTTGGGAAAAGGTATATATCTATGGAATTTTCCGTAACTCCTTTCAATTCTATGATAGGATTTTCCTTTTTCCTCTTTTTCTCTTTTTCTTTCACCGGAAATTGTAATACCATCCTCATCAACTGTAATCTTTATCTCATCTTTTTTCATTCCTGGTAGTTCTGCAGTTACTATAAAAGATTCTTCTGTTTCCTCAAGATCACAGGCAGGAACAAAGGTTTCTGTTTCACCGAAAAGAAAACTTCTCCTACCAAAGAAAGAATCAAATAGTTTATCAATTTCCTCCCTTAATGAAGAAATTTCTTTAAAGGGATCCCATTTGATAATTTCCTTCATATTTCCCCCTTTTATTTGCCTCTCTTTGGGATTTGAACCCTTTAAAGAGAGGTATTTTATATATAAATTTTTTTTTTAAATTTTTCAAGCAAGATTTAATATAAGTTTTTTTCCATATATATCAACTCTATTAATAAAAACATTTAAATTGTCACCAATATCAATTTTTTTTCTGTTTTTAAGATAGATTCTTTTTTCTTCAACATTAAAAGTTGCTCTAAAAGGTAAGGAATCCATACTTACAAATCCTTCAAAGTAAAATTCAGGAACATATACAAAAAATCCATCACTTTTTATATTTGTTACAAAACCTTCTCCCCTTTCACCTATTCTTCCTTTAAGATGTTCAAGAATTTTCATATCAACAATATCCCATTCAGCTTTTTGTGCTGTTCTTTCTGTTTCTGATGCCCTTTCTGCTATATCCCTCAATTCCTCTTCATCAGGATATTTATTCATTTTGTTTTCCATAACAAAATTTAAAAGGTTATGAACTATTAAATCTGCTAATCTTCTTATTGGTGAAGTAAAATGAGTATAAAAGTTTAATTTAAGTCCATAATGACCTTTATTTTCCACAGAATACTTTGCCTGTTTCATTGCTTTAAGAATACTTTTTATAACTATCAATTCTTCCCTTTTACCTTTGATACCCTCAATTATTTCAAATAAATCATGGGAAGTTAATTCATCTTTTAATAGAATTTTTTTAAGTTTTTCTTCTTTTAAAAGTTTTGATAAAATTTTTTTAAGTTCTTCAAGTTTTTTATTATCTGGTTCTTCATGTATTCTGTAAATAAAAGGTAAATTTTTTTTAGCAAAAAATTTAGCAATCATCCTATTTGCAAGTATCATACATTCTTCTATAAGGGAATGGGTAAATACTGCTTTTTCAAGTTGAATAAGTTTAACTTTTCCTTCCTCTGTAAAAAGTATTTCTGGTTCAGGTAAATCAAAATCAAGGGAAAACCTTTTCCTTCTCCTTTCCTTTAAAATTTTTGAAATTTCTTCTGCTATTTTAAGAGAATTATAGATTTCTTTTTCTTTAATTTTAATTTTACCATCAATTATATCCTGAGCTTCTTCATAATTAAGTCTCTTATTTGATTTTATAATTGAGTTATAAATTTCAAATTTTTTTACATTACCTTTAAAATCAAGGATAATGTGAACTGTTTTAGCAAGACGAATTTTACCGGGCTGAAGAGAACAGAACTTTTCAGATAATTCTTTTGGTAACATGTGGATAACTTTATCTAAAAGATAGTAACTTGTTCCTCTTGTGTAAACCTCTCTAAAAATTCTTGAATTCATTGGGACAAAAAAGGAAACATCTGCTATATGGACAAATAATTCATATCCATCTTTATTTTTAAAGGCGCTTATAGCATCATCAAAATCCTTTGCATTATAAGGGTCAATTGTAAAAGTTACTAAATCCCTTAAATCTTTCCTTCTTTTTATTTCCTCTCTAATTTTTCTTTTTAAAACCTCTTCATCAAAATATTTTTCCTTATAGTCCTCGGGAAGATTATAAATATATTTTATAAGATTAAAGGGGGTTTCTGGGTCTAAAGGATTACCGAGATTTTTTATACCTTTGGCTTTATTCCCGTTTATAAGTATAAATCCAACTTTATTTCCTGATGGAATTTCTTCTACACTCTCAAGGGGGTATATTTTCTTTGGAAGAAAATCTTGATCAGGCTCAATGAAATTATCCCTGTATCTTTTCCACAAGGTTCCTGAAAATCTCCTTAAAGATTTTTTTAAAATTTCTAAAACTTTTCCTTCAGGTCCTTTTTCTTTAAATTTAGTTATAACTACCTTAACATAATCACCATCTCTTGCACCTTTTAAAAATCTTTTGGGTATAAATATATCCTTTCCCTTATCAACAATTAAAAATCCAAAACCTCCTTGCTTTACCTCTATTTTTCCTTCAATAATTTTGTTTTGAGTTATTATTATTTTTTTATTTTCTATAAGTTTGAGAGTGCCTTTTTTTTCTAATTCTTTTAAAATTTCAATTATCTTATTTTTATTTTCTTTTTGTAAGTTCAAAATTTTTATTAATTTTTTTAATTTTACTTCTTTTTTGTTTTTTCTTTGAAGGTAATTTAAAATTTTTTCTTTTAATTTTTCCATTCTTTATTTTATAATTAAATTTATGAAAAAAGCACTCATTTCAGTTTTTGATAAAACAAAAATTGAAATTCTGTCAGATTATTTGCTAAAAAAGGGTTTTGAAATTTATGCCACCTCAGGAACAAAGGAATACCTTGAAAAAAAGAATATAAAAGTCAAGGGTCTTGTTGATTTGGGGGTTGAATCAGAGGGTCTGGCTCAGGGAAGAATTAAAACACTTCATCCACTTATTTTTGAAAAGATACTCTCAAAGGAGGGAGATGTTTTTGATGTAGTAATAGTTAATCTTTATCCCTTTCATGAAAAAATTAAAGAAGGAAAGGAAGGTGAGGAAATTTATGAGTTTATAGATATAGGAGGAGTTAGTTTAATAAGAGCTGCATGTAAAAATATTATGAGGGTTATACCAATTGTTGATCCCCTTGACTATGAGTTTTTTATTGAATCTTATGAAAAAGGTTTAAAGGAAAAAGAAAGATTTTATTTTGCAGCAAAAGCCTTTGAATATGTCACCTTTTATGATTCTGTAATTTCTCAGTTTTTTAGAAAAAAAGCATTTGGTGCCCCTTTATATTTAACACTAAGTGGTAAAAAAGTTTTTGATTTAAGATATGGGGAAAATCCTCAGCAAAAGGGTTTTGTTTATGGAATTGATTTTATAGAGCCCCTTCAGGGAAAAAAACTTTCTTACAATAACCTTCTTGATATTGAAACTGCTTTTTTATGTGTAAGTGAATTTGATGAACCTACCTGTGTGATTGTAAAACATACTTCTCCCTGTGCTTGTGCCTCAGGTGAGACTCTTGATGAAGCCTTTGAAAGGGCATATCTTTCTGATCCCGAATCTTCTTTTGGTGGAATTTTAGCTTTTAATAAAACTCTTGATAAAATAACTGCTGAAAGAGTTTTATCACATTTTTTTGAAATTGTGATTGCTCCTTCCTTTGAAGAAAATGTTTTAGATATGTTTAAAAATAAAAAAAATTTAAGGGTTATAGATTCAAGTAAACTTTTTGTTCCTGAATATGAAGTAAGAACCTGTTTTGATATGATACTTTATCAGGAAAGAATGAAAAAAACTTTACCACCTTCAGAATGGGAAATTATGACCAAAAGAAAAGCAAAGGAGTCAGAACTTGAGGATTTATTTTTTGCTTTAAAGGTTGTTAAATATGTAAAATCTAATGCGGTTTGCATTGTTAAAGCGAAAAGGACACTTGGAATTGGTTCAGGACAACCTTCAAGAATAAGGGCTCTTGAAATTGCCCTTTCAAAAGCTAAAAGCTTTGGACTTTCTACTTTCGAAGCAGTTTTAGCCTCTGATGGTTTTTTCCCTTTCCGGGATTCAATTGATAAAGCAAGTGAAGAGGGAATTGTGGCTATAGTTGCTCCTTCAGGCTCAATAAGGGATGAGGAAATCGTAAAGGCTGCAGATGAAAATGATATTTCCCTTTATTTTATAAAAGAAAGGTATTTCAGACATTAATTTAGAAAAAGTAATTTATCCTCCTCTTTATGTAAATACCTATATTGTTTGGGATCAAAAGAAGAATGCTATTATCATTGATCCTGGTGGAAGTTATGAGAGTGTTAAAGAAATTCTTATAAAAGGGAATTTAAATTTGAAGGCAGTTTTTGTTACCCATTCCCATTTTGACCATGTTCTTGGTATTCCTATGATAGAATGTATTGATTCAATTCCAGTTTATATTCCTGAAAAGGATTTAAATCTTTATAATTCTGCAAGAAATTTTACAAAAAATTTTTTAGGTTTTGATCCTGGAGATTTTAAAAAACCTGATTTTTTACTCAAGGGTGGTGAGGAAATTAATATAGGAGAAATAAAAATTAAGGTTCATCATGTGCCCGGACACACTATGGGTCATCTTCTTTATGAAATAGATGAAAAGATTTTTTGTGGAGACTTAATTTTCTCAGGAAGTATAGGTAGAACAGATTTTCCTGAAAGCTCATGGAAAGACATGAAAAATTCCCTTTTATACTTAATTAATAACTTCCCTTCAAATTATGAACTTTACCCTGGGCATGGACCTAAAACAGATATTGAGAAAGAAAAACTGGAAAATCCATTTTTAAAGAACCTTTTTTAAATTTTTTTCATATAACTTTTAGCCATCATAAAAAATTTTTTAGTTTTTTCCTTTATTTTTTCCTTTTCCTTTATATTTTTATCTCTTAAAAGAAAACCTGTTACTTTTCCTCTAACATATGCTCTGTAAGATAAATAAAAATAATAAAGGGGTTTAATTTCTTTAAAGTTCTCACCTACTTTATTTAACCACCCTTTTATAAAATAATCACCGAGTTTTTCTTTTCCCATTATATCAAGTTCCATTTTTAAAAAAACTGCATCAAGTAAAATATCACCGAATCTAAATCTTTCGTTAAATTCAATACAATCTATTATCCTTATTTTATTTTCAAAAAAAGTGACATGTTCAAGCCTTATATCTCCATGACAATCCTTTATTTTACCTTCTCTTACTCTTTTTAACATTAAATCATAATAATTTCTGTAAAATTCTTCTGTTTTATTTTTTAAAAATTCAAAATCTTTTTTCTTTAAAATATCCTCTTCAAAATCTTCTGTTTGAGTAAAATTTTCATCGGTGTTAATCCTGAATACCTCTGGTTTTCCGAATTCACTTATTTTTTCATTTGTTTCTGCCTTTAAATGAAATTCTCCGAGAAATTCTCCTACTTTATATAAATCCTCTTTTTTTGCTAAATTTTTTTCTATCATATAAGATAAAAGTGTATCTTGAGGAATCCTTTTCATTTTTACAAGATATTCAACTGGTTCTCCCTTATTGAAAAATAATTTACCCTTTTCCTTACCTATAAAAATAACTCCCTCATAGATACCTTCAGCCATTCTTTTATTCAGATCTACTTCCTTTTCACAAAAATATTTTCTTTTTTCAAGACTTGTATAATCAAGGAATCCAAAATTTAAAGGTTTTTTTAACTTATAGGCATATTTATCAGTTAAAAAAACAATTGATATATGAGTTTCAATTCTCTCTATTTTTTCAGGTTTTTCCTCATAATTTAATGGGTTAAGAAGGAATTCAATTATTCTTTCCATTTTCAAGATCTGGATAAAAAGCCCAGGACTCCATCATTTTTAAATATTTCAATTTCCATTTTCTTGGCTCATGAACACCAATATCAATAAAAATTGTATTTCCATTATTTTCAAAGACAAGGGATTCAAATCCTCCACCAACTTTTAAATTATAATTTCCCCATACACCGTATATATATATTGCCCTTTTACCATTTATATTTTTATACTGGTAATTAACAAATTTTCTTATGACACTATCACCAGCATAAACATCTTTAGCAAAGCTATCCCTTAGTCTTATAATCTTTTCAGGTAATAGGTTTATTTTTTTATTTATTTTCCAGAATAAAATAAATCTATCAGGATAATGGGCATTTATAATTATGAAGTTTTCTCCTTCCTTAAATATGTTAAAACCAACTGGAACTTCTATTTTAATTCCTGTTTTTTCAAAAATTTTTTCAGAAAGGTCTTTTCTTTTACCAGGAAAATAAGAGAGTTCTCTTAAGTTTTTTAGAATTCTGTTATAAAATATATTGAAAATTGTGTCCTTTTTTTCTGATATAATTTTCAAAATTTCCTCTTCTTTCTGTCCATATATACCCAATGCCGATGAACCGTTCAAAAAAGGGTTTTCTCTTATATAAATTCCACTTCTTTTAACTTCACCGAATATGCTTTTAAATAAATCAAAATTTTTTGAGTTTGGGGTAGAGATTATGATGTAATAGCGATAAAGAAATCTTTCCTCCTTTTCAAGAGAATCAATATCCAAGATCTCTAAAATTTTTTCTTCTCTTGGTGTAAACTGTATAATTTCAAAATTTTTTTTAAGAAATCTTTTTGCATTTTTTAAAGAACCGGCTGAAATTAAAAGAGTATTGAATTCTCCTTTGAAAATTATAATGTTATCTGAACAGGATATTAATAAAATTAAAAATATAAATTTTTTCAATATATTTCTTCTTTTAGTTCTTCCTGAGATGAACCCCTTGGAATAACTATTTCTTCTATTTCATTTAAATTGTAGTATTCATCAGAAACTCTTATAAGTTCAAGGGAAGTTGCACCTTTCATTGGTCCTATAGTTATAACTCTACAACCTTTTCTGTTTAGTTCTTCAATAAGGGGAACAAAATCTCCATCACCTGTAACAAGGATAATTTGTTCTAAATAATCAGAGGCTTTAACAATTTCAAGACAAATTTCAAGGTCCATGTTTGCTTTTAAAGAGCCGTCAGGTAAATGTTTTATCTGTTTTGTCACAACTCTATAACCCATTAAGGAGAGAGCATCTATCAATCTCTTTCTGTGCTGATCCTCTGGATTATAGGGGACAAAACAGACTGCTTTGAAGGGTTCGCCATATTTATTTTTTATGAATTCAAGGAATTTATCATATCTTACGCTCTGGTTAAATTTTTCAAAGGTTGCCTGTAAATTTTGAACATCTATATAAATTCCATATTTTTTATTCATATTTTTTCTCCTTGTTTTTTAAATTATTTTTTGCTTTTTCCCATAATTCATCCATTTCCTTTATACTTAAATTATAAAAGTTTTTTCCCTCTTTTTCAGAAATTGAAAGCATTTCATTAAATCTCTTGATAAACTTTTCGTTTACCTTTGAAAGTGCTATCTCTGCTGAGATTCCGAGGTGTCTTCCTATATTAGTTAATACAAAAAGTATATCCCCCAGTTCTTCTTCTATCTCTTCCTTATCTTTTTCTTTTATGGCATTTCTTAATTCTTCAATTTCTTCTTTTAATTTACTAAAAACTTCATCAGCATTACTCCAATCAAATCCTATTCTACCTGCTCTTTTTGATAATTTTTCTGCCATTAAGAGTGCTGGGAAAACTTTATCCTCTATATCAAGACCCTTTTTATTTTTCTCAATTTCCCATTTCTTTAAAAATTCCTTTTCTGAAAGATTTTCTCCTTCAAAAACATGAGGATGTTTTTCAATCATTTTTTTTACAACATTAAGTATAATATTTTCCTTTTTCTCTATGTTTTCCCTTTCAATGGCATCAAGCATCATGAAAACTGTTAAAACAAGGTCCCCCATCTCCTCCTTTATTTTTTCCCTATCATTGAAATTTATTGCACTTATCACCTCATAACATTCTTCAAGAAGTTCTCTTTTATATGTGTATAAATTCTGTTTTTTATCCCAGGGACAGTTTTCTCTTAAAATCTTTACAAGTATTAAGAGTTTTTTTAAAGGCTCTTTTTCTTTTTCAATTAATTCTTTTAAATCCTTCATTACTCACCCACTGCAATTTTTGCCTTGATTTTCTTATTCTCTTTTCCCCTTTTACCCTTTAAAAGTAAAAAATATATTCCCTTTGATACTTTATTTCCATAAAAGTCTCTCAAATTCCATGTAACTTTATGTTTTCCCTTTAGATTAAGGGGGCTTCCCTCATCATCGGTTATAAATTCCTTTATAAGTCTTCCTGAAACTGTATAAATTTTTATTTCCATTTTTTCTGCTTCCTTTGTTAATTCATAAAATATAACTGTTTTTCCTTCTTTTGCCGGATTTGGATAGTTCCCGTAATATAATATATCAAAAGGCACAAAAACTTCCACCAAAAAGTCCTTTTCACTTTTATTTCCCATTGCATCAAAAACTAAAAGTTTTAACGGGTATATGCCTTCTTTAAGTGGTCCTTCTTTTAAATTTATTATAACTCCCTTTTCCTTTTTTATCATCGAATTTTCATAATTGATTTTTGAATTATTAAATATTATTTCTGGTTTTTTAAAGATAAGGTCTATTCCTGAAGAATCCCTTAAAAGAATTTTTAAATCAAGATTTTTTGATATCATGAATTTTTCTTCCTCAATTTTTCTGTTTTTATAGTAAACTTCAATTAAAGGACCTTTATTATCATTTGTATTAAAAAGGGCAATTTCACCTTTTTGATTTAAATAGAACTCAATTTTATTATTTAAACTATCATAAACATAATCAATTTTGTGCCATAAGGAGTCCTTATCTATTTTTATTATAACATCTTTTTTTTCATTAATATTTTCAAAAATAAATTTACCGATTGTATCCTCTTTGTTATTCTCTTTTATTCCTATAATTTTTATTGTAGAATCTTCTATTGAAGTATTTTTTAATTTTTTTAACTCATATATTGATAAATTATTAGATGGATAAAATTCCATATTGAATTTTAAATTTTTAAAATTTATTTTACCTTTAAAACCTGAGGTATCCACATATATGTAAGGATTCCTTATTATACCCGAATCTGAATTATTGAATTCACTTATTTCTTTTACACTATTTTTATAATCAAGAATTATTTTATAGCTGTAATAAGTACTGCAGGGAAGGGGAATTTTTAGAAGTTGTGTTTCTTGTGATTTAAAGGTATTTATAAAAACAGAGTCTTTTTTTAAGAAGCTTCCTGTTTTTATTATATAAAAAATGTAAAAATTATTTGCATCCCTTCCACCTGAATTTGTGAAAGGAAAATTTATTTCAGGAAATTTTAAAGAAGGTGTTATATTTATTAAGTTCTTTTTTAAAACAAGGTCAGCTAAAGTTTTATTTTTTAAATAAAGGGTATCGGAAAAGTAGCTATTAAAGAAGGTGTCAGTTGCAATAAATGCATAGTGGAAATATTTTCTATCAAAAGGCGGAAGAGTTATATTTGTTTTGAAAGTATTTCTACTTGTTCTTGACATTGTAACTCTGATTAAATTTTGTGGATTTAAGGTATCATTCATAGAATACCATAATTCACAGGATTTAAGAGGATAAGAAGCACTTAATTTTGCATAAACTCTAAAGGTATCTTCTGAGTAAATGTCCGGTTTAAAATATATTGAATCAACATTTAAAATTTTTACACTGAGGTTCCCCTTTGAAATTATTTCTTTAAAGGGATTTAAACCAAAGGCATAAAGGTATATTTCTGCTTTTGCCCTTGTAATTGTTTGAGGAATCTGGAATTTAATTTTTATCTCCCCATTATCAAATGCTTTTGTATACAATTCTCTTAAAATTATTTTATCCTTTAAATTTTTATAGATTATTTCCCAAGCTGAACTTCCTGAAACAATTTGTGGATTTTGAACATAAATCAAAGCACTGTCTAAAGGATTATAGTAATTTTTATCGGATTTAACATTTACCTCTTCTAATTCAGGTAAATCTAAAAGCGGGTCTCCGAGTAAATTTGATGTTTTTAAAGTTGTTTCAACAAATTTATCAAGAATTGAGAATCTTGACAGTAAATACATTCTTGAGTAAAGAACAAGGTCCCCGATTTTATTTATTGAATTTCTTAAATAACCTATAAAAATTGATTTTGTATAATCGGAACTTATATCAAAGTTTAAATTACCAGGTTCTTTTCCACTTCCAGAAAGGGAAATTGATCCAATAGCTCCCCTTTCAGGTAAAAGGAGAATTTCTTCACCAAAAGCTCTTGCATCTGTCATACCGAATTCTCCTGTCCAGCATGATAGGGCTGTAAAGAAATAACATTTTTTATAATTAGTTGTTTCCCAGAGGTCTTCCTGTCTGAATGCACCTTTTACCCATAAAGTGTGTATTCCTCCATGCCCTATAAAATTAAAAATTGATGCCCCATCAGAAAGGTAATTAATTAAATTCTCAGGTGTTTCGTTTTCATCAGGTTCAACATAAGTCATTCCTTTTTTCATCAAGGATTTTAGAAAGTTATTTATCTGTGTGTATATATCACTTCCTTGACCTGTTTTTCTTTCTGTTGCTAAAATAAAATGCCTTCTCCATATACCTAAATTTTTATCTGCATAGTCTTTTATTTTTCTTAAAACAATTTTCATTTCAATTTTATTCTGAACTGGAATTCTTGAAACAACTATATCAGGAAATGGGTCATCACCTATTATGTTTGAATAGTAAAAATCAGAGGAGAAAAATCCTGTAAATATAGCGTTAGATTGGAATTGTTGAAAAGTAGAAGGAAATAGAAAGGTTGGAACTTTATCTTTCATAATACCCTTTAAAATATCTCTTGGGTCTTTGCTTGCATCACCTATGATTATTAAATAATTAAATTTTGGCTCTTTTGTTATATAAAAGTATTTAAGAAATTTTCTTATTGCAAAGGGACTTTTTATCCCATAGTTAAATTGAACATAAATATCTTTGACTGAAAAGGCTTTTATATTATAGTTACCACCCTTAGGAGATGAGTGGAATAGTACTAATGAGTCAGCAAACTCTTTAAATTCAGGATGATATAAAATTATTGCATTGGCACCACTTACCTTTCTAACATCTTTTTCTATCCTGTATAAAATAATAGAATCAGGTGATAAAGTTTTATCTGTTACAAAAAATAAAGAGGGTAAATTTTCATCTATTTTTGCCTTTAACCCATAATAGGTTTTACCATTTTCAATATAACTTATGATTTCAAAATTTTTGTAATTTTTTTTGTTTATATTTATAAAGAATAAAGGTTTATTTTTAAAACCTTTTATAACAATATTTTTATTTATATTCTTTAATTCAAATTTTAAATTATCTAATTTATTTGAATTAAGCAAAAATTCTCCCTCAATTTCTATATAATTCAAATAATTTGGTATATCTGATTTTTCCCATATAAAAAATAAAGAATCAGAATTTAAAATAAATCCTTTTACATTTACTTCTATGGTATACGGATTCCTTGAGTTATAAATGAAGCTGTCAATAAAATATTTTCCAATTTTTAAATAAATTTTATGAATCCAGTCTATACTTTGAGTTTCTTCTGAATCAAAATTTAATCTTAGTTTATAAAGATTAGAATCAATTGCTAAAGGGATTTTTATTTTTAAAGTTTCTTCTTTTAACTTTGTTAAATATCTAAAAAACCATATATCCTCTGTATCAGAATGAGCGGGGTCAAGATCAGGAAAATATCTTTCCTCTTCAAAATGGAATTTGAAAAATCCACTATTTATATATGAAGTGTCATTATCTGGTTTTGCATCTTCTTCTGGTATTTCCACTTTCGGATTTCTGTTAAAGAAAAGAATATAGATATTTTCAAAGGAATAAAGGTCATAAAAAGAATTTTTACCACTTAGCTTTTTTGCATAAAAAATTATTTCATCAAAAGGATCAAATTTACCATCATTTAAACCTTTTGTTATAATAGGTAATTTTCCCTCTTTTCCTAAAATTGTTATGTAATTTGGATTAACTGTATCAAGATTTATTCCTTTTGAAGATAACATATATCCCTTTATTGAGTAAAGTCCTTCATCTTTTGTATAAATTAAAACTAAATTTTTAGGTAAATTTAAGGGTGTGTCAGTTTCTAAAAAACTTGTCAGATTTACATTTTTAAACTCTTCAATATATGAAGGATTTAAGGCTAATTTTTTTAAAATATTTCCATAGAAATCAAGATTTTTTGAATTAGTTAAATTTTTTTCAAAATTAAAATTAGATTCTCCAATTGCTATTCTATAAGGTCCAAAGTATCCCTCTCTATATATCTTAATTTTATCCCTTATGTTATCATTAATAAGAAAAATTCCTGTTTTTAAGAAAATTATTAAAACAAGATACATTTAAAATTTTCTCCTTTTTTATTTTTTAAAAGATAAATTCCATCTTTAAATTTTCCTTTAATTTTTCTCCCTGAAATATTATAGATTTCTATTTCTTTTTTATCAGTGGGTAATGAAAAAGTTAAAAATTTTTCTTTATCTTTTTTACTCGTATAGGTAAATGTTTTCTTTTTAAAGTAGATATGACTCAAGCCATAGGGAAGTGTTTCTGTATATTTACTTCTATCGCTTTGAAAAAAAACAAAAAATTCATTTTCTGAGGTGATAAGGGGTATCGGAATTTCATTTTTTCCAAGAGAAGTGACAAATAATTTTTTTTCTATTAAAGGATTTTTGTATTTTATAAGGTAAATATCACTATTTATGTTATTTCCCTTTTCATAAAAAATAAAAAGGGTGTCAAAGAAGAAAATCGAAGTTGGATTTTTAAGGTAAAAACCTTCTCCTTCATCTAAAAATAAATTATTTTTTGTATTGAAACTGTAATCTGTTATTTTTAAAAAAAGGGAATCATTCCTTATGTAAGTTATATATAATTCAATACCGGTAAAATTCACAGAGTAGTCATATCCTCTTGCAACTTCAAAGGGTCCCTGAAAAATGTTATTTTTAAATTTCCTTGCTAAAATTTTTTTTGATATTGCTTCATAGTAAAATATCACCTTATCATTATTCTTTAAAGTTATTATAAGGGGATTTTCTGCTATCTCATTTTCTTCAGTTATTTTCTTATTGGTCCAGTTACCAAAATTATCTCTCTCTGATAAATAAATGCTTTCTTCCCATTGCTTTATTTTCCAGTATACAACATAGATTCTGTTATCAAGGTCACAGGTGGCACTGGGAAAAAGATCAAAGGAATTTGTATCCCTTGATACATTTTCAATACCAGGGAAATATATATAAGGGGGAGAGGAGTAAGAATAAAATATATCAGTCTGCCACCAGAAGGGGTATCCTCCTAAATTTCTTTCTGAATTCCAGAAAATATGTAGTTTGAAATTGTAAGAAGAATCTATAACAAGAACAGGGGAACCATCGTAAGGCGGTCTTGTTGAAGGAGGGTCTTCAAAAATTTTAATTGGTGTATCTGTAAAGGTTGTAGTTGGTGTTCTTAAAATATAATAAATATCAGAGTTTAGGTAATGGGGGTATCCTGTAAAAACTAAAAAGGCATATCCATTTTTTTCAGCAACACTAAAATTTTTGTTATCAGTTAAAAAATAGTGTCCACTTACATACTTTGAATATAAAAGGGAATCTGAGGAAAAGTTTAAAAATAAAAATAAAATCATTTTTTTATAGAAAGGTTTATTACTTCTATGAGACCAAGTTCATGAATTCTCAAGGAATAGTATATTTCAAAATTTTTAAAGACAAAACCAGCTCCGAATCTTGGTTCTCTATCATAACCTGCAAGTATTGAAAAAATATCCTTAATTTTTATTTCCATTCCTGATGAATAAAGAAGTTCTATATCATATCCGATTTTACCAGATAATGCGAGACTTATAAATTTTAAATTTTTTTTAAAGGTTAAGAAAGTTAAGATTTTAATATTTTCTTTATCTTCACTTCCTCTGTTCCATAAAATTTTAGTTCCAAAGGGGTCAATTAAAGAAATTCCAAGATAAGTGTTTATTCCTTTTAATTTAAAATCTTTTTTAAAGCCAAGGTCAAAACCTATTCCCTTTCCTTTTAAATCCTTAAATCTTTTATTAATAAGTTTAAACTGGAAAGCAAGATTTAATTTTTTAAACTTAAAAGGAATTAAAAAGGCTTCTTCAATACTTGAAAATTCACCTGTTTTTAATTTAGGGATAGTATCATTTTCTTCTAAGAAAGGGTATTCTGGGATTTCATCAATCTGGGTTCTTATCCATAAGAAACCCGTTTTAATATTTTTAAAGGGAAGAGAAAATCCAAAAAGATAGTAATTTGCTAAAAGTGCAAAGTTTTGGGTTCCAAAATTTAAGCTTATAAAATCGGGTATTAAGGAGGGATTTAATGGTGTTAGATTTATATTATTTTCTGAGATATCAGAGAAACCAAGTGATACTCCTTTTGCATCGGGTAATTCCTTTAGAAATTCAAGAGCATAGTAGGTAAAAATTATTATTAAAACCATAAGACTTATATATTATAATTAAAAAAATGGAAAAAAAACACTATATATTGATAACAACTGAATATCCACCTTTCAAAGGAGGAATTTCGAGGTGTCTTTCTTCAATATATGGGACATTTCCTTCAGACTCACTTACTGTAATTGCCCCTTATTTTAAAGGTTCAGAAGTATTTGATTTTAATCAAAATTATAAAATTAAAAGGTTGAATAAATTTTTTTATTTTTTACCAAAAAAATTAAGTCTTTTTTTATTTATTTTTTCTTTAACCTTTTCTCTTTTTTTAGAAGTTTTAAAAAATAAAGAGAAAAAAATAGTTATACATTCAGGGCATGTTTTAAGTGGTATTACTGCATTTATTTTAAAAAAAATTTTAAAAGTTCCATACATACAATGGACACATGCAATTGAAGTTATGGATAAAAGAAGATTCTGGTTAATAAAGAATATTTTGAATTTTGCAAATTATGTTATAACAATAAGCAAATTTTCAGAAGATTATTTAAAGAGATTTGTTTCTGAAGAAAAGATAAAAAAAATCAGGCATCCATTACCCGAGATTAGGTATCCCTCAAGAGAAATTGTTGAAAAAGTTTCGAGGGAAGTTAGCGGGAAAAAGGTTATTTTAACTGTTGCAAGGTTAGAAAAGTTTAACAGGTATAAGGGTGTAGATCTAACAATAAGAAGTTTTAAAAAAGTTAAGGAAGAAATTCCAGAATCTGTTTATATAGTAATTGGTGTTGGGGGTTTAAAAAGTTATTATGAAGAGATGGCTAAATCTTTAGGCTTGGGAGAAAGTGTTATTTTTAAAGGAGAAATTTCTGATGATGAGCTTTATGCATGGTATTCAATATGTGATTTATTTGTAATGCCTTCAAGGGTTGAAAAAAAATCTAAGGGTATTTTGGGTGAGGGTTTTGGACTTGTTTTTTTAGAGGCTGGTTTTTTTGGTAAACCTGTTATAGGAGGGGAGGGTGGATGTAAGGATGCAATAATTAATGGAGTTACAGGTTTTTTAGTTAACCCAAGAGATGAAGATGAGCTTGCAGAGAAAATTATTTATTTACTCAGAAATCCTTCTGTTGCAAAGAAGATGGGAGAAGAGGGAAAAAGATGGGCAGAGAGTGTAAATAGAAAAGATCTCGGTTTATATTTAAGAGAACTTCTCTAAATTATTTTAAAATTTTATATTCTGTTCCCTTTTTTGTATCTAAAAGTTCTATTCCAAAATTTTTTAATTTTTCTCTGATTTTATCACTTAAATGAAAAATTTTTTCCTCCCTTAGCAGTTGTCTTATTTCAATTATTGTTGAAAGAAGGTTATTTAAAAGAGAAGAATTAATTTTTTCCTCATCCAGTTTAAAACCTAAAATTTTAAGTATAAAAATCATTAAATTTTTTACTTCGAAAAATTCTTCTTTACCATCCTCATAGAGTTTATTAGCTAAATTTTTTAACTCATGTAAAATTGCAAAAACTTTAGGTGTATTTAAATCCTCTTCAAGTGCTGATTCAAATTTTTTTAAATATTCCCTAATTGGAGGTGAAAACCCCTCTAATTCTTTATTTTCCCCTTTAAAAATAATATCTTTTATTTTATCCCATGATTTCTTTGCTTCTTCAAGGGAATTTTCATCATATTCAAGTGGTGATCTGTAGTGAGCTTTTAATAAAAAATATCTCAAAACATCAGGGTGATAACTTTTAAGTGCATCAAGTGCCCTGAAAAAAAGTCCAGTTGATTTACTCATTTTTTCACCTTTCATTCTTAATAGTCCTGTGTGAAACCAGTATTTTGCAAATTCCTTACCGGTTGCTCCTTTACTTTGAGCAATTTCATTTTCATGATGTGGAAATATTAAATCTTCACCTCCTCCATGAATATCAATTGTTTCACCAAGGTGTTTCATACTCATTGCAGAACACTCTATATGCCATCCGGGTCTACCTTCTCCAAAGGGTGAATAAAAAAAAGGTTCATTTTCTTTTTTCTTTTTCCATAAAGAAAAATCAAGGGGATCTTTCTTTGTTGGGTCTGGTTCAACCCTCGCTCCTTTTTCAAGTTCCTCTAAGGGTTTACCCGACAATTTTCCATATTCATCAAATTCTGAAACATCATACCATATATTTCCCTCAGATTCGTAGGCAAGATTCTTATTCAGCAATTTTTTTATAATTTCGGAAATTTCAGTTATATGTTGAGTTGCTCTTGGGTAAATATCAGCTTTTCTTAAATTCATCTTTTCACTTACTTCAAAAAATTCACTTTCATATCTTTCTGCTATTTCCCTAAAATCTTTTCCCTCTTTAATTGCCTTCTGAATAATCTTATCATCAATATCTGTAATATTTAAAACAAATTTAACTTTATAACCTTTGTATTCTAAGAACCTTACAAGAATATCAGCACATAGAAATGCTCTCAAATGGCCAAGGTGTGGTGAATCCTGAACAGTCATTCCACAGAAATAAAATTTAACTTTCCCCTCCTCCAAGGGAATAAAATCTTCAATTTTTTTACTTATAGTATTGAAAATTTTCATTGTTCTTATTATAATATAAAAGTTTATTAAGGGTTCAATCCCCAAAAAAAACAACTTTAAAATTATGAATTTTTTTATTTTTTTAGCTTTTAATATAATAAATGTAGATTTAAATTTCAGGAGAGAGCAGATTTTATGGAAATGGGATTTGCGAAATTTTTCAAATTTAAAAATAAATTCTTTCTATCCTCTTACTTACATAGGACCTGAGGGTGGAATAATTTTATATCCTATAACTTCTGAAGTTAATTTAAAAAAGGTGGTTTTGCCTTCTTTTTTAGAGTATCATAAAAGTGAGAATGTTTTTGCTGGTGATACTTTTGAGATTGCTATACCGTATTCAGGATTAAATTTTAGGTTCGGTAAAAGCGGGGTAATGATTTCATCTAACACATTTCTTCTTTTGAGGGATACCTTGTCCTTTTACTTTACTGATGATAATTTTGCCACGTTAAATATAGTGAGTTTAAATTCAAAAATTGGAGCTTTAGATGCGCTTGGTTCAACAATTTATATGATTTCCGGTGATTCTCTTTTAAGGTCAGATAATGGCGGTTATAATTTTAATTTTATTAGAGATCTTGAAAATTATTTGATTCAGGGTAATTATAACTATGTTATGGATATTTTCCCCTTTAACCAACAGGTGGTTGCAATTGCAGCTTATGGTCAAGAGACTAAATTTTTGATTTCAACTGATGGTGGAAACAATTTTTCTGCTTACAATTTACCCTTTTCTGGAGATATTTATTCCTTGAGATTTGCTCCTCAGAATCAAAATGTTATATTTTTAGATCCTGCATCAGGCGGTGTTCTATACACTACAGATGCTGGTGTTACCTGGAATAATGTAAATTTAATACCAAATTTTCCTCTTTATCCTGGTTTTATCATAGATATTTTACCTTTAAATTCAGATACCTTTTTAATATCTTCTGTAATTGATAGAGGTATTTTTAAAGCTTATAGAACCTTTGGTAATAATTTTTCTTATTCCTATCTTGATACCACTTTAGTTCCCTTTTTCTTTGAACCCACCTATAGAAATTCAAAATTGAATGATACTTTTTATATTGGTTCAAATGATGGGGTTTATTACACTGTTAACAGGGGAAATACATGGACAAGGTATAAGAATCGTTTAAAGGCAGTTTTACTTTTGGGACCAGGACAGGTTACATCAAAGAAAGACACAACTTTTTTAATTACAGATGGAGGAATTGTTTATAGAAGTTTTGACCTTATAAATAGTAGTTTTTCTGAGCTTCCTTTTAAGGGTAATTTAATTTTCTTTGGTAACAATCTTGTTGAAAATTTTTATTTTTCTTCAAAAAGCCTTTATCTTCTAACATCTAAATTCAGAATATTTGCTTCTCCTTTCCAGAGAGTTTTGTTTTTCTCAAATAATGCGGGTGAAAGTTTTACTTTAAAAAATTCTAATGGTTCTCTTTTAAGTTATTACGATATATTACCTGGTTCAAATACAAATACTCTTTATCTATGGAATGATTCAACTCTCATAAAATCATCAGATGGTGGAATTACTTTTGACACAATTTATTCTGGTACTATAAGAAGTGTAGCTGGTGAAGGTGATACAATTTTTGTTTTGAAAGAAAGTGACACTCTATATGCAAGTTTTAATGGATTAAATTTTTCAGCTTTAACATATTTACCTGATGCAGGTGAGTTATACTATGTAAAAGGTTCTCCCTTTGTATTTTATTCTAATACCTTTAAAAACTATCTTATGTCTTATGATTTAAATAACTCAACAATAGATACGGCTATTAAAAGACCGAATAACTCATCAATTCTTATTCATTCTTCACTATCCTATGATGGATTCATCTATTCTCTTTTCCTTAACAATCAAACTGGAGAAAAAAATATTTATTACAGAAAAATTCCAGATGGAAATATAAATTCGGTTCCTATTAATCTTGAAGCACCTGTTGGCATCTTTGCTCTTGAAGGTGGTTATGTTCTTATATATGAGATGGGAAGGGGACTTTATATTATAGGTGTAACTTCTGTAGCTGAAAGAAATAGTGAGGATGTAAAATTGTTATACGTAACTCCACTTGTAAGGAATAATCTTGAAATAAAAGGATTTAGAGGTTCTATAAATTATGGAATTTACGATATAACTGGAAAGAGATTGCTTTCTGGAAATATTTCTTCTAAAGAAAGGGTTTTGAATTTGAATAATTTTAAGTCAGGAACTTATTATATAAAATTAAACAATAAAATTTACAAGTTTATAAAATTTTAGGCCCCGTAGCTCAGGTGGTTAGAGCGTACGCCTGATAAGCGTAAGGTCGGTGGTTCAAGTCCACCCGGGGCCATAATTAATAAAAAAATAAAAGGAGGTAATATATGAGGAAAATATTAGGAGCTCTTGCACTCCTCTTAGGAGTGCTTTTTGCTACAGAGACAAGAGTGACTACATTTGGTGGAGTGGCTGATTTTTTAAAGGATGATGCTCTTGCTCTTACATATCCTTCCCAGATTCTTTCTTTTCCTGGTTATCTTGTTCTTGAGGCTTATGATGAAAATACACTTATATCAGGTAATGCTTACTTAAAAGGTTATTTTGGTCTTGGAGAAAACCATTCAAAGGGTGTGTTTGGAGTTTATTTAAATATTCCAGTATATACATATCCTTACAGAACTATAAAAGGTTTTATGCTCTCTTATGGAAAATATTTAGGTGAAAAGCTTGGTTTTGGACTCAATTTTGGATTTGGAAATTACAGTAGAACCTATGAAGATACAACAGGTGCTGGTTTTAAAAATAAGGAAAGTGCAAACATAATTTCCTTAAATCCAGGCATTACCTTTTATCTCTCCGAAACCGACTTTATTGATGCAGCTTTTAAATTTAACATTCACTCTTTTGATGTAAAGAGCGCCATACCTAGTGATACAACAAAAGCAAAAGGAACTTCTGATATTTCTTTTGATGCAAGATATATGAGGTCCCTTTCAGAATACACTTCACTTGTAGTTGGTTTTCACTTTTTAACCTCTGATAATTCCACAGAAGAAAGAGCGGGTGGGCAGACTTCTGAATTTACTGATAAATTTTCAAGTTTTGGACTCAATATTGGAATTAACACCCAGCCTATAGATGTCTTAAACTTTATTTTAGGATTTCAGATTACAAGTGCCTCCTGGGATTATGGTGATGCTGGTAAACAGGGAAGATTTTCTTTTGGAGCAGTTACAGGACTTGAAGCAGACCTTGGAAAATACTTTCTTTTGAGACTTGCAGCAAGAAAAGATCTCTGGGGAAGTTATACTGATGATTACTTCTCTTTTCCAACTGGAAAGTTAAGTCTTACAACACAGGATCTACTTCCACTTGCCCTTGGTTTTGCTTATAAGAGGGGTAATTTAAGAGTAGATGCTCAGGCTTCTCCTGATATTTTATATAATGGTCCCTATTTCATTACAGGAAAACAAAGTAATTTCTTTACCTCAATAAGTATTCTTTATTCCTTTTCAAGTTACTGAGAAAGAAAGTAAATTTGTGGGGGAAGGGGATTATAAAAAATTTCCCCTTCCCCTTTTTATTTTAATTAAATTTAATAAATGGGAATAAAAAACGATAAGTGGATTAAGAAAATGGCTTTTGAGGCAAGGATGATAGAGCCTTTTTCTGAAACTCTTGTTACAAAAAATGTGATTTCATACGGAACCTCTTCTTATGGATACGATATAAGAATTGCTGATGAATTTAAAATTTTTACAAATGTTTTTTCAACATTTGTAGATCCTAAGAATTTTGATCCAAAGTCCTTTGTAGAATTTAAAG
>JBDRZL010000020.1 GCA_039803925.1 candidate division WOR-3 bacterium
AGAAGCTCCTTTTTCTGTAATGAATATACCAAGTCCAGGAAGTTTTGCCCTTAAAAGAACCTCTTTTGCAAATTCTCCTTCAAAATTCTGAATCTGCCCAAGATTTTTTTCAAATCCTATATAATCATTCGTCCAGCTTTTCACCATTTTTTCCGGAATACCAGATTGATTACCTTCAAGAGCATAAAACCCTGTTATCGCTAAGAGCATTGCTACCATTTTTTTCATTTTATAACCTCCTTTTTGTTTTAATTTTGTTTTAATTTTAATTTTGAAATAATTTTTATATTATATTAAAAAAAAAGTTTTTGTCAAGATAATGTAGAATACCATGAAAATATTGAATTTTTCTTTTTAATGGCATTTGTTACAGTTTTTTTCCCACGGATGTCTAAATTCAGTCCTTTCTTTTTTTGAATTTTTTTCTAAAATTAAAATTCTTGATTCAATGTTTTTTTTATATTCATCAAAATTTTTCTTGATAGAATCTATTTTAATTTCTATTTTGCTTACTTTATTTTTTAAAAAATCTACTTCTTCTTTAACTTTTCTTAACTCCTTTTCATTTCCCTTACAGGCTGAAAAAATAATTAGAGTTAAAATAATTTTTTTAAAAATTTTATTCAATGGGCTTATCAAGAAAATCTGGATATTCTTTTCCAAGAATCCTGTAAATTTCCTTTAAAGTTTCCCTAAAAGAAACATCAAAGAAATTTCCAGGAATTTCCTGATCCTTTCCATACCACCAGAACCAGTCCGAACCCTCTGCTATATATATCATTCTCATAACCTTTTCTTTTTTTTCAGGATCAAGTTCATTCAAATATTTTTCAATATCTTTTCTAACATAAGAAAGGTATTCCCATGCCTTATTTTCTTCAGGTTCCCCTATCCATGTAGAAAAATTGGCTCCTATCCAGGAACCAGGGAAAAGATAATTGAGATTATTTTTGGGTTTATATTTTTCAATATATTCACTGATTGTCATAGTTTTTATAAATTTTGCCTCTGATAAAGATTTGTAAAGATTATGCAAAAACTCTTTTCCATCATGAGGGTAATGTTCCCATGCATTCTCACCATCAAGAATAACCGCTATAACAGGAGGATTTTCTTTATCCTTCCAGTATTTATAAATATTTTCAAGTTCTAAGATAAATCTGTTAACTGCTTCCACAGGATCCATATTCTGATATACAAATCCTATTGCATCAGATAAATGTGTATCTCTAAAAACTACATAAATACTATCCTTATTATTTTTAACCTTGTAAACTCTATATTTTTCTTCAAGACTCAGAAAGTTTTTATTCAAGGATTTCATTAAAACTTTCTCATCAGTTGCAATCCATTTTATTTCATTTGAAGAAAAAAGGGGAATAAGTTCATAGGCAACGGAACCTTCACCAGGCCACATACCAGAAGGTTTTTCCCCAAAAATATTTTCATAAAATTTAACTGCCTCTTTTATATGCCATTCTGCATCTTCTGGATAGGAGAAATCTGTTTCTGGCATAGGAGTTCCTGGTAATCCCGGTATTGCAAGTTTTATATCGTAAATTAAGGGTAATATTGGGTGATAAAAGGGAGTTGTTGAAACTTCTATTTGTCCCTTTTCCATTAATTTTTTATGAAGGGGAATTATAGAATTAACAATTTTTTTATGAATTTCTATTATTTTCTTTACATCTTCTTCAGAAAATTTTTTTCCTTTTTCTATTAAATCCCTAACACTTATTTTTTCACCATTTTCAAGTGTAACTTCCTTTTCTCTAAAATCAGGGTCAAGCCATGCTAAATTAAAATAAGCCTTTAAATCTATTAAATCCTTATCAGAAAATTTTTCACCCCGCAGCTTTTTATCAAGTAATTCAGAATACCTTGGAAAAGTTCTTATAATTTTTTCCCAGTTGGCATCAAAAAATCTTTCAACAATATAATTTTTCTCCTCTTCACTTGTTTCCTTAACGGGTTTTAAAGATAGTCTCATTGCTTTATCCATTGTTCCCTGCATTAAATCTAAAATCATTTCAAGTAGTGATGGAGTTAAATTTATCGTCAGGTGAATGTTTGGGTAATTTTCAAGAATTTTAGCCATATCATAATAATCCTTTGTTCCATGTAATCTTGCCCAAGGGGAAAGATAATCACCTTTTTCATCTTTTGGATACCTTGGCTGATGTTGATGCCACAAAATTAAAAGAATTAATGGAAAACCTCTATACTCAATTTCCCCTGAAATTAGTCTATCCTTGGGAACTTTTTCTATTTCTTCTGTTTTCATAATTATTTTTCTATCAGGAGTTAAAATAAAAACTGAATTAAAACCTCCAAAACCATCGGGAGTTTTGGCAGGGTTATTAGGGTCTTCTTTCCAATTTGTATCATCTATTACAAATTTATACTGGTATTTCCCAGGTGGTAGGGGAATTACTATTTCAAAAAATCCTTCTTCAGTTTTTCTCATAATACTCGAATTTTTATCCCAGTTATTAAATGTTCCAGCAAGTGAAACCTTTTTAGCAGAGGGATCAAAAAATTTGAATTTAACACCTTCTTCAATTACTTCAAGAGATGATAGAGCTTGTGTTTCTGTTATAATTTTTCCATCAGGAGTTAAAATAAAGGCAGAATTAAAACCTCCAAAACCATCATCAATTTTCCATTTATTGTCAGGGTCTTCTTTCCATATATTCCCATTTATTACAAATTTATATGCGTAAAAACCGGGTTTTAAAATTAGTTCTGTTTTAAAATTGCCTTCCTGTGTTCTTTCCATAGGATTTAAGTAGGGGTTCCAGTTATTGAAAGTCCCGGTAAGATTTATTCTTTCTGCTTCAGGAAAATAAACTTCAAAAATTACCTTATTATTTTGGTAAAATACAATTGAAAATATAAATAGAATAATTTTCATAACTGAATTTTAAAAAATTTTCATTTATTTACTCAAATTTTGATAGAAATTCAAAAGCTCTTTTAAAATCTTCTGGAAAATCTGCTATTACTTCAATCTTTTTATCATATACAGGATGAACAAAAGAGATTTTGTAAGCGTGCAAAGCCTGCCTATCAAAAATTTTGATAAGTTCCTTTACTATTTCCTTTTTATCGGAACCTATTAAATTTAAAATTTTTCTTCCATCAGTTCCACCATAAAGGGAATCACCCACAACCGGATGACCTATATATTCCATATGGACCCTTATTTGATGGGTTCTCCCTGTTAAAAGGTTTACTTTTAAAAGAGAACAAATTTTATCATACTCTTTTAAAACTTCATAAATTGTAATTGCTGGTTTTGCATTTTCAAAAGTTACCTTTCTTTTCAATCTATTAACAGGGTCCCTTCCTATAGGTGCATCTATTTCCATCATCTTTTGAGGCATTATTCCCCATACAAGTGTTCTGTATTCCCTTTTTATTTCCCTTCTTTCCATCATTGTTCCTAATTTTGAAAGAGCCTCCTTTGTTTTTGCCACAATCATACATCCTGTTGTATCCTTATCCAGACGGTGAATTATTCCTGCCCTTATATTCTCCTCCTCATCTTCTTCTGGAGAAGGAAGTTCCCCATATTTGAAAATTAATCCATGAACTAAGGTTCCTGAATGATGTCCCTTTGCAGGATGAACAACAACTCCCTTTGGCTTATTTATAACAGCAAGATGCTCATCCTCATATAAAATTTCAAAAGGAACTTCTTCAGGGATTATTTCTTTTCTTGGTTCTTCCTTTATTTTTATAACAATATGTTCTCCCTCTTTTACTCTGTAACTTGGTTTTTTTATTATCTTACCATTTACCTCAACAAGACCTTCTTCAATTGATTCTTTTATTTTTTCTCTTGATATTCCACATCCACTCTGATAAAGATAAACATCAAGTCTTTTACCCTTTGATTTTATATTTACCCATCTTTCAAAAATCCTCTCTGGCATAAGGATATTTTTTTATAAAATCTCTCTGGATTTTAAAAATTTCCTTTGATTTTTCCCTTGCTTTTTCAATCATTAAATTCAAAAAATCTGGCTCAATTCCTCTTTCTTCACTTGTCCCCTGAATTTCAACTATCTTTCCTGACTCTGTAAAAAATAAATTTAAATCAAATTGAGCATTATGATCTTCTTCATAGGTAAGATCAAAGTATATATCCTCTCCTATTTTTCCAGCGGTTATACCACATACAAGTTCAAAATCAGGAAAAACCCCTATAAGTTTATTTTTTTTCATAAAGTTTAAAGCCTGGTATACAGCACAGGATGCACCTGTTACAGCAAGAGCTCTTGTGCTTCCATCTGCCTGAAGAACTTCAATATCACATAAAAGAGTGTATTCTCCCATTTTTTTTCTTTCCACACCTGCTCTCAAAACTCTTGATATTATTCTTGATAATTCAATAGCCCTTTTATCCTTTATTCTCATTTCAATAGATTTTCTCTCTTCAACTGCTCTTGGATGCATAAAATAATATGCTTTTATCCATCCTTCCCCTGTTCCTTTTAAAAAGGGAGGAACTTTATTTTCTATACTCACTGTTATAAGAATTTTAGTGTTTCCTGCTTCAAGATAAACACTTCCTTCTGCTTTTACCTCTCCCTTTCTTAAAATAATGTTACGAATTTCCTCTCTTTTATTTTTATCCCTCAATTTTGTTCATTCACCTTTGAGTTTTTTAATTTCTTCTTCAAGTTCTTTAATTCTCTGTATTAGTTTTTCCTTCACCCCCTTTCTTTGAAGGTAATACATTCTATAAAGAATTCCAAGGGTAATTAATAAAAAGAGAATGTTAAAAAAGGAAATATACAGCGGGTCTATTGGTTTTATTGCCCCAAGCCATAAAAGGGCATCATAAAAAAAATTTAAAAGTGAAAGTATAAATAAAATAAAAACCCATAAAAGCATAAAAAAACCTCCTTTTAATACTCGCCCAGTAACTCTTTAAAAGTATAAAATCCTTTTTTGAAACTTAAAATCTTTTTTGCTACAAAAAGAGCTCCCCTTGCGAAAACTTTTCTTGAATATATTTTATGGGTTAATTCAATTACCTCATCGCCCTTTGAAATAAAAAGGGTATGCTCACCCGGTATATTTCCCACTCTGAAACCTGCTAATAGAACTTCATTTTTCTTTTTCATTTCTCTTCTTTCAAATACTGGATAAGAATCCTTATTAACATTTTCCTTCCATTCGTTAAATAAAAAAAGGGCAGTTCCACTGGGTGCATCCTTTTTACCTGTATGATGTAATTCCATAATTTCAAGTTCATAATCCTTTAAAAATTCTGAGAATTTTTTAAAAAAACCTGCTATAAGATGAATTCCTAAAGACATGTTTGGAGAATAAAAAACAGGAACTTTGTTAGATAATTCCTTAAATTTTTCAAAATGAATTTCCTTTAGAGATGTTGTTCCTACAACATAAGGTTTAGGTTTTTCTATTAATTTAAGTGTATTCTGCAAAGTTGCCTCTGGATCCGTGAACTCTAAAAATACATCAACTCTATCATAAACTTTTCTTAAATCATCTTCATATTTTATACCCTTACACTCACCTTCTACCCCCTCCTTTTCTATAAGTGCTCCTATTTCTATTTTATCCTCTTCTGCAACTTCAATAAGGGCTTGACCCATTCTTCCCTTTGCTCCTATAATTCCAATTCTCATAAATAATTTGAGAATTCTTTTAACTTTTCGGCATTAAGATTTAATACGAAAGAAACAGAAAGTTTAAGAGCATTATCAAAATCATCCCTGTGCATTAAAGAATGAAATCCATGGATATATCTTGTTGGAACTCCTATAATTGCAGAAGGGACTCCTTCTTTAAAAAGATGAACTCTTCCCGTATCATATCCACCCATTGGAACAGCTACAATATGATGTTTGATATTTTCTTTTTTTGCGATTTCCCTTAAAAATTCTGTTAATTTTCTGTTTGCAATCATTGTTGCATCAAGAACAACTATTGAGCAACCATTCCCCATTTTTGCTTCACTTTTATCTTTTGAAGCAGGTGTATCATCAGAAATTGAAACATCAAGGGCAATACAAACATCGGGTTCTACTACCCAGGAAGAGGTTCCTGCTCCTCTTAATCCAACTTCTTCCTGAACAGAGAAAACTCCGTAAACTGTTCCTTCAAATTCTTTATCCTTTAATTCTTCAAGTATTCTTACAAGAAGCCCTGCCCCATATCTATTATCAAAGGCTTTTGAGGAATAAATTTTTTCATTACCAAGTATTTCAAATTGTGAATAGGGAACAAGGACATCACCTATTTCAATACCAAGTTTTTCTTTTGGATTAAATTCAGTATCAACTCCAAAATCAATCCAGAGGTCATCAAGCTCAGGAATTTTTGCTTCCTCCCTTTTCCTCAAAAGATGAGGCGGGGTTGAACCTATTACCCCTTTAAATTTTCTTCCATCTTTTGTTTTCAAAGTTACCATCTGGTCAATTAAAGTTCCACTCCACCAACCACCAAGGGGCAAAAATTTAACATATCCTTCCTGGGTAAATCCTTTTACCATTAACCCTATTTCATCCATATGAGCAATAAACATTATCCTGGGATTTTCTTTTTTCCCCCTTTTAATAGCTATAAGAGAACCAAGTTTATCAGTTTTGACCTCATCAACAATATCTTTTATGTAGTTATAAATTACACTCCTTACTTCCTCCTCAGCTCCAGGAGGACCAAAAGCTTCTGTTAGATCCTTTAATAGTTTTTCTGTGTGTTCCATTATTTTTTTCTCCTTTATTTTTTATTAAGATTCTCCAGTTTCCTTTTGAACTTTTTCCTCTTCAATTTCTGGCATATAACTTTCAGGTTCTTCCTCTTCCTTTAAAAGATCAATATCATCTTTTTTCTTATAGAGGGCTATAAATATGAAATTGTTTCCCGCAAAAAACATACTTGTTAAATAAGATAAGACCATAAAAATAACAGCATAACCAAATAAACCAAGAAACCAACCTAATATATTTCCCCATAAACCAAGGTTACCTGGATCAGAAGGTATAAATAAAAGCGCACTTGCACCGATTAAATTAAAGTAATCATAGAATTTTCCTAAAAATCTGTAATCAGGAAATAATGAGTTAGCTTTCTGAATAATTAAGGGGAAAAGTGGATAGGCTTTTGAAAGCACACTTACTGCTACAAGAATTGCTTTTGAGACAAAAAGAGTAAATATTGAACCTGCTACAAAAATAGTTCCAAGAAGTAAAAGTTCATAAAGGAAAAGTCTCCAAGGCTCCTCATTTATTGTTGAAAAAATCTCAAAAAGAGTATCAAAAGTATCATTACCTGTTGTTCCCACTATAGAAGGTGAAATAAAAAGAGAAACTAAAAGAGATACAAAAATATAAATTAAAAATAAACAGGTAAAAAATGCAGGTATGGAAAATAAAATAAAAATTAAAGTTCCAAAAAAGGGAATTCTCGTAATTAATCCCCAGATAAATCCTGTTAATAATATTAAGGCTATTAAAACTATTAACAAAAGAGGAGTTAAAAAGGATGCCTTACCTTTTGTTATTGAAAATTTTAAAGATTCCCTTATTTCATAAAATTCATCTCCTTTTAATTGTTCAAAATGAATCTTTGAAACCGCTGTTCCAAATATAAAAAAAGTAATTAAAAAGAGGATCATTCCGATCAGATGGAGAGCATTCCCAGTTCCTGAAAGGGGTTCAAAGCAAGCGATGGGTAATAATTTATAAATTCCCCATATTTCTTTAAAACTCCAACCACTCTGTAAAAGGGCAAGGTATGAAAATATTGAATAGAAAAAACCTCCAATTATAAAACCTAAAAACTGAACCCACATCTTCTTTACAGAAAGTCCAAATCTTGCAGCCCTGAATACATCTTTAAAGTTATAGTGAAGTTTTACTGGCATTTCCATTTCCAAATTTTAAAAGGGACTTGAACCCAAATTAAAATTTTATTCAAAGAATTTTATAAAATTCAATATAATTTAAAACCTTATTTCAATTCCAATTTTTAAAAGAATTAAGTTCTCTAAATCCCTTTCAGCTAACAAGGATTTTCTTCCATACCTTAAATATGAATCACTTATAAGCTCCATATTTGCTCCCCTTTCTGTTAAATAAATCCTCCTTGCCCATTCATCCTCTTCAAGGGTAAAGGGGTCAAGTCCATATGATAAAAATACATAACTTCTCTCATAAATAATTTTCCTTAATTCTAAATAGGGAGATAAAAAGGAATTTTTAATTCTTAAATGGGGTGCATCAAAGTTAATAAATCTAACATCACAAAAAATTTCATAATCTTTAAATATTTTCTGAATCCATTTAAAAATTATCTCAGAAGAATAAGGATAATAGCCAAAACCAGGTGAGGAGAATTTTCCAGTTATAAAAAAGGGTAATTTTTTTGTTTTAAATTCAACAACAAGTGATAAGAGTTCTTTAAAACCAAGAGAAAAGGTTTCAAAATACATAAGCTGATTTAAACGATGAAAATAAAAAAGATTACTGAAAGGTTTCTCACTACCGACTATAAAATAATAATGTTTTAAAATTAAGTTGAAATTATTCTCTTTAAAGAAAAGACCTGAAAATAAAAGACCTTCCCTGTAATTACCAAAAAATTTTTTTAAATCAAAAACATCATACTCTGTAAAAATTCCTGTTTCAAAATTTGATATATATCTGATAGAACTGTAAAACCTTGAAAAATTACATATTTTTAAATAATGTTTGAAGTTTTCTCCATTAGATTTTTCATCTGCTTTCCAGAAGATTTCTCCTTTTCCTGAGGCAATGTTAAACTCAAAATTTTTAATATTTTTTTTGATATCAGAGCTTATAAAGTTTTCTTCCTTGTAAGAGTTAAAAAGTAAAAGTTCACCGTTTGCTGAAAGGGAATCTGGTGATATGGTGCTATATTTTCTATCAAATCCTTTGTTTTTAAAGTAATTAATTGATAGAAAATTATAAAAGGTAAATCTATTAAAAATTAAATCTCTACCTTCTCTCCAGCCATTGGAATAAAGAAAATTTAAATTTAAAATTTTAGATTTATAACTCAAAACAAAACCCTCCTCCTCTCTTCCAAAATCCTTATGAAATTCTCCTATATTACCTGTTAAGTCAAAGGGTTCAAGAGAGGAAAGAATAAATTTGTTATAAAATCCTCTTAAGGATAAATTTTTTTCCCTTAAAATAAATTCAGCCCTTTCAAAAAATACAGGTATTGAACCGTCACTCTGAAGATTTTTATTCTGGTATCTCAATCTTACCCATAAAAGAGAGTTATAAGGAAGATAACCTTTTAAATCAAGTTTTGAGTCAGAAAGTGTTTTGAATTTTTTTAATGTATCTTCTAAATTCAGATGAAACCTTATATCACCTGAAAAATTAATAGCAGTATTCCATCCAGTATTTGAAATTGTCTTAGGGATAATAACTTCTCCCTTATCTGTTATTTCAATTAAAGAATTTCCATAAGGACCAACTTTTAAAGGATTTTCAGGATCACTTATCCAGTTTCCATCAACAATAAATTTATATTCATATCTTCCTGGTTCAAGGTCGAGAGTAACTTCCCATATATCCCCCCTTTTTTCCATTTTTAATGGATTTTTTTCCCAGTTTGTAAAATCTCCAGCGAGTAGAACAGAATTTGCTTTTCCTTCTTTTAATTTAAACTTAACAGGATATAAAAATATTATTAAAAAAATTAATTTCATTTTATTTTAATAATTTTAAAGTTTAAAACTTTTTTATTTTCATCTTCAATTCTTATAAAAAATATGCCATTTCTTTTTAAAGGAAGGTATGTTTTACCCTTTAAAATTTTTCTTTCAAAAATTCTTCTTCCTGATAAATCATAAATTTTTAAATTGAATGTTTTGTTATAGGGATTTGTCAGGTAATCAGGATTAATTGTTTTTAATAAAAATGATATTTTTTTGTTTTTAATTTCCTCTTTTATCTTTAATTTTTTTAAAAGAACAAATTCCTCTGGTTCAATTCTTTTATTTAATATTCTTGGTCTTGGAACTTGCCACTCAAGACTCCCTCCATCATATGTTTTATATGTTCCAACAGCAAGGTATAAAGATTCAGGGTCAAATCCATATAAATTTCTTAAATAAATAATTCCTTCCAGAATTCCTGTATCAGAATTAGAAGAGAAAAATTTAAAATTAACTGTATCATTTATTATGTTTTCAAGAGAATCAAAAAAGGAAACAAACTCGTTATCATTTTCATCAGCAAGGAAAAAGTTATAAAATGAAAGACTGTCAGTTTTATTCCAAGGTGATTTTACAAGTTTTTTATAAGGGTTGAAACTTATGAAAATAAAATGGTCATTCGAAAATCTATCAGGAGAATTTCCAGCAGATTCTGTTGCTATGTAAAGTCTTCCTGAATCTTTATCATAAACTCCCCAAAGATGCATTTCAGGATTTTCAGCAATAAGGGGAACTCCTGGATCTAAAATTCCATCCATTAAAAAATTTAATTTTCCTACAATAAAACTGTCGTTTTTCCCGAGCCAGGAAATATTTGAAAGAGAATCCCTTGAATAAATTGTATAAATAACTTTTGTTCCTGATGGATGAGGAGGTATCATTCCTTTATAAATATTTAAAGTATCAAGTTTCATTAAGGTTTTAAAAATTGAGTTCCAGTTATTATTTGTCCAGTAAAGAAAAACTGAATCAACACCTGAAGGATCCTGAGCAGAAATTTTTACTTTAACTGAATCAGAATCAGTAATGTTGTAAAGAGGAATTCTTGAAAGGTTATAAAGAAGAGGACCTTCAAGGTCACCAGGTCCTGGAAAAGGTAAATCCGGCACTCCACTTCCAGCATAGAAATATATATCGAAGTTTCCTGAAATCCCTCCAATTTCCAGTTTTTCACCGGCAGGAACTTTTGAAATTAAGTTAAATTTAAGTCCTACTCCTGATTTCCATAAAATAAATGCTCCCTTGCCTGATTTTAAATTCCTAAATCCAGCATACATCCATCCATTTGGTGAGATATCATTTTCAAAATTTAAAGAGTAATAATTAAATATAATTTTATATAAATCAGGTGATAAGACAGATTTTGAAAAGATAATAAAAGGAGAATTGTAATTTAGTTTTATAAATTTTTGATTCTTTTTAAAAGAGTATGTTTTAATCATACCCTGATTTTCAAAGGTTATAAAAGCAGAAGCTGTATCTGAGTAAAATCCCATGATATTATATAAATCATTTTCATGCCATGCATCCTCACCAAAACCTGAATGACTGTAATCAGAAAAATCTCCTTCACCTCCCCAGTTTGTAAAGAAATTACCAATATAAACTGTCCCTGAAGAATCACATAAAAAAATTATTTTTCCGCCTCTTTTTTCAAAAACCGATAGGAAGTAATCGGTTCCAATGACGAATTCCATAAATCCATCACCATCAATATCAAGGGAATCGCGAAAAACAAATTTAGGTGATGTAAGCCAGTTTGAGGCATAAGAAAAAATATTTGCCTTACCTGTATGATTCCATAAATTTTTTCCCCAATAGATAAGTTCTCCACCTGGTCCAGTATGCCATGCTGTTTCATATAAAAGGGAATTTAAAGTGAGAAAACCAAGTAATTTTAATTTATTATCAGGAGAATTTTTTAAATTGTTCCAGGAAAAAAGCCATAGGTCCTCATAATCTCCGTTTATTCCATTTAAATTTAAATCAGGTGCATTTGTACCAGTTCCATAAGCCTTTGTATTTTTAAAATCATAATACCAGTTATCATAATTTCCACCAGTCCAACTATGTAATTCTTGATATGCTGAATAATTTATATAAATTGTTGGAGGATCATTGTAAGGATCAGAATCATAAATTCTATCAACACCCCACCATTTTGCAGCTTCGGCTACATGTATTGGCTGTATCCATGATGTATTTTTAGCCCATTGAATATTTGCATCATAGGAATTTGAAGGAGCACCAGGATAACCGAAATCCCAACCTGCAACACCTGCTGCTTTTTCCCAGTCATCTCCATAAACACAAATTTGCTCCTGATCCCAGGAATTGGCTAAATCCTGAAGATGATTATATAACCATGTCTCAGGAATATAATTCCATACCCAAAAATCCCTTGCATGTTTCTGAATGAATATTACAAATATTCTGTGATTATTTTCTATCATCTGATGAACCTTGTGACTATTATAACATGGTGAGCCATCTGGGAAATTATGAGGATACCATTCATGAACATTGTCATCAACCAAAATGCAAGGGGGAATATGATTTCCATAAGAATCAGTTTTTCCATAAAGGGAATCAATAAGTGCAACAAGGGAGTAGGGCATTAAATTTTTACTCTTAAAAACCCTTTCAGGAATCCATATCACAGTAGGATGAAAGGGCCAACCTTCACCTTTTATTATAGAATCATCCTGAATTTTTTTTATTAAAAACCCGTATTCATTTATTTCCTTCGCTGCATAAGGTAAAATATTTTGACCATAAACACTTCCCACAATATCAACAAGGTGGCTTTTAAGTCTTTCTAAAAGTCCGTTATCATTTAAAAACCACGCATAGGAACTTGTTAAAGTCCCTGAAATATGAATATCAACTGGAACATTATAATAAAAATGAGTATCAAGTATTCTGTGGTATGAATTTCCATTATAACCTTCTCTTCCTGGTACCAGAGCATATTTTCCATTATCACCAAAATGCTGATTTCCATGATGGAGGAAGGCAATTTTTGCAGTTCCACCGAATAAAAAAAGAATTATCAAAACCATATTTTTACTTTTATTCTTATTATATCATATATCTTCTGATACTGGGAATCAGCAAAATCATTATCATTTATAAGGTCAAAATCTGTTACATATCCTTCACCATATTCAACATAAAATTCCTTTCCTGATATTGTATAACCCATCTGTAAAAAGGCACTTTCCCAGGTAGCAAAATCCCTATTAGCAATAGCACCTCTGAAATAAAAATAAAAATTAAGGGGAAGATTAATTTTTCCTTCAAGACCTATAAGATTTCTTTCCCCAATTGAATATGGATTATCTTTTATTCCTATGTCTTTCATTTTGTATTGAATTTTTAAAAGGTAGTTTTTTTCCTCTTTTTTAATTTCAAAAAATATGTGTTTCCATTTTGCTCTTTTTTCACTTATAATTTCATAAAAACTTTTAAAGGAGTATCCATTTATAAATTCCACAAAAATTTCTGTTTGAGAAAAAGTATATTTAAAAGGTTTTTCGTAATATGTTCCAAATAAATATCTTGTTTTATAGGAATCAAATCTTTCAGTTAATGTTATAGATTTGTAAGGAAAGAAAAAATTTATTTCTCCCCTAAATCCTTTTCTATCCCATTCTTTTCCCCAGTATGAAAATCTGTTTGAAAAATTTGTTCTGAAACTGTCATCAATATGGTAGTAAGATAATACAAATCTAAAAGGTCCTAAATAAATATTTGAAATTTCTGAAGAAAAGGCTTTTCCCTTTAAAATGTCAGAATATTCAAAAGTTAAAAATCCCTGTAATAAAGGAAACCTTATGAATCCTTCATAAATCTTTTCTTTTCTATTTTCATAATAATTCTTTTTATGCCCGTATAAAAGTTGAGTATCAAAAAATTTTTTGAATTTTAAAGAAAAAATGTTATAATCAGCATTTTCGGTTCTTTTTGATTTTGAAAAAAGGTAATTGATTTCTGAAAAAGAAAAAGCTTTTAAATTTAATCGCATTCCCTCTGACTTTGCTCCAAAATCATCATCTCTTATTCTTTCAGGTGAAATAACAAATAAAAGGGGACTTTCAAAGAAGTGTCTATCTTCCCTTGCAAAAAATATTAAATTGAAAGGATTATAAACTTCTACATGTCCCTGTAAATAAAGGAGCTTACTTCCTTGGTAAGTATTTTCAAGCATATAAGAGGTATAGGTATTTAAAAATTCTCTTGAATAAAAATATTTAAGTTCAAAATGATTTCTATAAAAAGACATTTCCCAGTTTACAGGTTTTGATTCTCTTGAAATAGAACATTCATTTTCAAAATAAAAATTTAAAGAATAAAATGAAATAAAAAATAAAAAAATCATCTTTTAAATTCTAAGGATGTTCCTAAGGAAATTCCAAGATAAGAGTTATCCTCAAAGGAAAAGATAAAATTTTTGTCATCAAAAATAAGTCCAAAACCTAAATTTACAAAGTTTTCAGAAAAGGAAAGGAAAATAGCAATTGGTCTTAATAAAAGAGAAAGTCCAATTTTTTTAAATTCCTTTTCTCTTGAAACAAAAATATAAAATCTTTCAACTGGTGAATAATTAAGTGAAATATAATAATTTTTTGAATCAAAGGAATTTAAAATGTGTTTAAAACTAAGGGAAAAAATAAGATTTCTGAAAATAAATGAATTAGATAAGTCGAAATCAATTTTTTCTTTTCTTTTTAGAATTGAGTTAAGTAAAAGATAATTTCCTGATATTGAAAAACCTAAATTTTTAATTTTTTTAGAAAAACCTGTTAAAATTTCAGTTTCTGAATAATTTTTTAAACTCTTTTGAAATATGCTTAAAAATAAAAATCTTTTAAAGCTAAAAGAAGTATTAATTTCATTCCATTCAATTATTTCGTATGGTTTTCTATAATCTAAATAAAATAAAAAATTTTTATTAAAAAAGGGTAAGAGGGAGGGGTAAAGGGAAGAGGAGGAAAAAAAGTTTAAATCAGAAGAACCTGTTAATCTTGAAAAGGAGGAAGGTTTAAAATTGAATAGATTAATAAAAATTAAAAAAAAGATTTTCATTCTACTACCTTTATTACCTCTTTTTTTCTCAATTTTCCCTTCACTTCAAGTAAGAGAATATAGATACCGGGCTTATTAATATTAAAACTTATTTCCCTTTTTTCGTTTTTAAGAAGTGTTCCTTCAAATATTTTCTTAAAAAGTTTTCCATCTTCTGTTATTAAGGATATGTTTATGTTTGAATTTTCGGAAAGTGAAAAAGTCAAATTAACACTTTCATTTATAAAAGTAAGGTTTTTATCAATTTTAAATTCTTTTAATTCAAGTTTTTCAAAAGGAGATTCTACGATTTCAGAGTTCTGAATAGGGAAAATATTTGAATCAGGTTTTTTATCAAGATTTTTATCCAGGTTTACTTTTAAAAATTTTCTTACATATTCAGGAGGTATACCATCCACATCAATGTTATCAGGTGATATATCACCAGAACCTGAATGGTCTCCTCCTGCTATGCATAAGAAAATTTTCAAATTTGAACCTGTATTAAAGCCATTTTCAAAAATTAAGGAAAAGGGAATTTTTGCCTCAATATAGCTTTTTTCACCCGATTTCCCTCTATTATAAATTTCAGTATAACTTGAAAGGTCTGAGGTTGAACCAGAGGGGCTTATTTTACGGAATCCACCCTTTGATAAATCAGCATCCCAGAGAGCAAGTATGTAATTTGCTTCAATTCCATATAATTTTAAATTTCTTGGATACCAGTTTAAAATATCAAGGTCAGAGACACCCTTTTGTCCTGTGTCAAAAATTATTAAAAGGGCATTGTTTTTTACAATATACTCTGCACCAATATATAGATTATTTTTATCCCATGTTAGAAAAAAATCAGTAATTTCATTTTGAATTCCCCAGAAGCTGTCTCCATATCTATCAGAAAGAACCTTTTCGTCCTCAGAAAAATCTTTTAAATCTCCATCAACTTTTATTGTTTTGTATGTAATGTTTATTAAAAAAATTAAAAAAATCATTTAATTACTTTTAAGATTCTCTCCTGTAAATTTTTTATTGTTTCTTCAATATCCCTTTCTCCTTTTAAAAAAAGAGAAACTTCCTGAATATATATTCTTTCTACTTCAGGGTATTCAGCAATCTGGGGTCTTGGTTTTGTTTTTTCAATTGCCTCTATTAGTATTTTCATAAATTTATTTTTTTCAAAATTAATGTAATCAATAGCTTTTTTATTTACTGGAATCTGCCCTAAGGTATTTGCCCATTTTGCCTGCACTTCAGATGATATTATGTATTTTAAAAATTTCATTGCTTTTTCACTATTTTTTGTATTTTTAAATATCACCATCTGTGTTCCCCCAAGTGAAGTAAATGAGCCTGCTTCACCTTCTGGAATAAGAGAGATTCCAAAGGGGAATTTAATTTTTTGTAAATCTTTTATTTTCCATGGACCTGAAAAAATCATAGCATATTTTTCATTTATAAATCCCATATCAGGATTTATAGCACCTTCAAGAAATGCCCCACCTTCTATTTTGTATTTAAGATATAAATCTCTTTTAAAAACGAGAGCTTTTTTAAATTTTTCATCTAAAAATTGCGGATTTCCCTTTTCATCAAAAACTTCTGAGCCAAAGGTATAAAAGAAAGGTAAATCCCACCATAAAGTATTTCTCATTCCAAAACCAAAAATTTCTTTTTTTTCATCAGTTAATTTTTTTGCATAAATTAAAAATTCTTCCCAGTTAGAAGGAGGTTTTAAAGTATCAAGTCCTTTTTCTTTAAATAATTTTTTGTTATAGAAAAGTAATATGCATGTTACTTGGTCAGGGATTCCGTAAAGTTTACCCTCATAATAAGAAGATTTTAGGGGAGCTTCATAAATATCCTTTAAAATATCTTTAAAATAAGAGGTATCAAGGGGAAATAGAATTCCTTTTTTGGCAAGTAAATAGACCTGTGCTATATCAAGTCTTGCAATATCCGGATTCTGTCCACTTATAACTGATGTTAATATTTTTTCAAACATTCCTTCAAAGGGAACTCTCTGGACTAAAATTTTAATATTTTCTTTTTCTTCAAATTCTTTAACTATTTCATTGAAGACTTTAAATTCTTCATCGTTATAGGATACCCATATTGATAATTCTTTTCTTTCAACCCTTTTACACATTAAAAAGAAAAATGTGAATAAAAAAATTAATGTTAAATTTTTTTTCATTTTTTTATTATAAGATAATTTATTTTTTATAATAAAAGCATGATTTCTGAAATTATAAAAAAAATTAAAAAAAGGGATTTAAAAATTGGTATAATAGGACTTGGTTATGTGGGACTCCCTCTTGCTGAACTTTTTTTAAAAAAAGGTTTTAAAGTTTTAGGATTTGATATATCTGAAGTAAAAATTAAAAATTTTAAAAAGGGTATATTCGGAATTGAGGATATAAATGAAGAATTTTTAAAGGAAAAAATTAATAGCAGTGAGTTTAATGTGAGTTATGATGAAAGAATAATAAAGGAAATGGATGCAATTTTTATATGTGTTCCAACTCCTGTTACAAAGGAAAGGGTCCCTGATCTTTCTTTTGTTTTAAATGCAGCAAATTCTGTTAAGAGAAATATAAAAAAGGGAGATATTATAGTTCTTAAATCAACTACTTTTCCTGAAACCACTGAAAAAATTTTATTGCCTATTTTTGAAGAAGATAATTTTAAAGTAGGAAGGGATTTTTATTTAGGTTATGTTCCTGAAAGGGTAAATCCTGGTGATAAAGAATTTACAATTGATAAAATTCCTGTTGTAACAAGCGGTGTTACAAAAAATTGTTTAAAGGTTATAAATGAGATTTATAAGGAAATAGTCCCTATGGTATTTCCTGTTTCTTCACCAAAAGTTGCTGAGATGGCAAAAATTTATGAAAACATGTTCAGGAATGTTAATATAGCCCTTTCAAATCAGATGGCTATTTTATGTGACAGAATGGGGATTGATGTATGGGAGGTGATAGAAGCAGCAAAGACAAAGCCTTTTGGTTTTATGCCCTTTTATCCAGGTCCTGGTGTTGGTGGTCATTGTATTCCTGTTGACCCTTATTATTTATCCTTTAAAGCAAAGGAATATGATATGGAGATTGATTTTATAACCCTTGCCGCAAAGGTTAATGATGATATGCCCTATTATGTAGTGGATAGAATTTTAAAAATTTTAAACAGGGAGAAAATACTTCCATCAGAATCAAAGGTGCTTATCTTTGGTGTTGCTTTTAAAAGGGATATATCTGATGTAAGAAATTCGCCCGCTATAAAAATTATTTCTATTTTAAAGGATATGGTAAAGAAAGTTGATTATATTGACCCTTATGTCCCTGAGATAAAAGAATTTAATAAAAAAAGTTTAAATTATAAAAAGAATATTTTAAAGAAATATGATTTAGTAATTATTTTAACTAACCATTCTATTTTCCCTTATGAGGAGATACTTGAAAATTCAAAATTGATATTTGATACAAGAGGGGTCTATAGAATAAAAAATAAGAAAATTTATAAACTTGGAGGAGGTAATTAGGCTAATTAAAAAATGTGACTTAAATCACTTGACAGATTCTACAAATAGATATATAACAATAGCAAGGTTCAAATCCTTTAAAACTCTTAAAATAAAAATGGATAAATTAATTTTCTTCATCTCAATAACCTGGGCATATGCCCTTGAAGGAATAAATCCAAACCAGTTGTCTTCTCAAAATGTTAAATCTTGGATAAATGATTATATTGGATTTGAAAAGAATTTCGGACAGGTAAAAGATTTTGAAGGAAAACCTGTAAAGGATGTTCTTATAAGGGCAAAACTTCCAAACTTTGGTATTTTCATAACAAGGAAAGGAGTATCTTATGTTATATACTCATATATAGGAAAGAAAAATTTTGATAAAAGGAATAGATTACTTCATCCAGAGGAAAACAAAAGTGAAGTTTCCTATGCAAGGATTGATGTTGACCTTATAGATGCAAATATAAAAGAGGAGAATATAGATTTTGAAGACCCTTTACCTGGATATACAAACTATTATCTTCCATCATGTCCAGATGGAGTTCTTGGAGTTATAACTTATAGAAAGGTGAGGATAAGGGAAATTTATCCAGGTATTGATTGGGTATGGAGATATGAGGATGGTAAAGTTCATCATCAGTTTGAGTTAAAGCCCTTTGCTGATATATCAAGGATAAGGATGGATATAAAGTATGCAGATGTTGAGATTAAAGATGGTAAGAAACTTATACTTAAAACTCCTATTTCTCAAATAGAGGATGGTGAAATTCTTGCGTATCAAGCTTCAAAAGAGGCAAAAGTTCTTTATGATTTTAAGGAAGGTTATATTACCTTTACTGCAAATTATTCAAGGGAAAATACTTTAATAATAGATCCACCACTTGCACTTTTATGGGCTACTTATTATGGAGGAAGTGATTGGGATGAAGGCTGGTCAATTGCAACGGATGTAGGTGGTAATGTTGTTCTAACAGGAGTAACTCATTCAGCTGATTTTCCAACATATAATCCAGGTGGAAATACTTATTATCAAGGAACAATAGCAGGATATGATGATGCATTCATATTAAAATTCAACAATTCCGGAGTAAGAATCTGGGCTACTTATTATGGTGGAAGTGATTACGAGTTTAGCTTTTCAATTACAACAGATCCAAATGCTAATATTTTTGTAACTGGACGCACAAGGTCAACTGATTTTCCAACATATAATCCAGGTGGAAATGCTTATTATCAGGGAACAATTGCAGGAGGTAGTGATATATTCATTTTAAAATTTGACATTTCCGGGGAAAGAGAATGGGCAACTTATTATGGAGGAAGTTCGTATGAAAGTGGTTATTCAATTACAACAGATGCAGATGCCAATGTTTTTTTAACCGGAGAGACTTCTTCAACTAATTTTCCCACTTATGATCCGGGTGGAAATGCTTATTATCAGGGAACATATGGTGGAGAATGGGCTGATGCCTTCATTTTAAAATTTGATAATTTTGGTGTTAGAAAATGGGCTACTTATTATGGTGGAGATTCTGCAGATGTTGGCATATCAATTACAACGGATGCAAGCGGTAATGTTTTTTTAACAGGAGGAACTCGTTCAGCTAATTTTCCTCTACAGGACCCAGGTGGAGGTGCATATTATCAGGGAACAAAGGCTGGATATAGTGATGTATTCATTTTAAAATTTGACAATTCAGGTGTAAGGAAATGGGCTACTTATTATGGAGGAAATTATAGAGAAGGTGGCTATTCAATTACAACAGATGTAAGTGGTAATGTTTTCTTAACAGGAAGGACTGAATCAACTAATTTTCCTACACAGGACCCAGGTGGAGGTGCTTATTATCAAACAAACGCAGGAGGAGATGATCCATTCATTTTAAAATTTGATAATTCAGGAGTAAGGCTATGGGCTACTTATTATGGAGGAAATGATAATGATGAGGGCACATCAATTACAACAGATGCAAGTGGTAATGTTTTCTTAACAGGAATAACTTGTTCAATTGATTTTCCTACATATAATCCGGGTGGTTATGCTTATTATCAGGGATATGTCGGAGCTTGTGAGGCATTTATTTTAGAATTTAACAATTCAGGTGTAAGAAAATGGGCTACTTATTATGGAGGAAGTGATGGTGAGTGGGGGGTCTCAATTGCAACAGATGTAAGTGGTAATATTTTTGTAACAGGAATTACTTCTTCAAATGATTTTCCAACATTTTATCCGGGTGGAAATACTTATTATCAGGTAGTATATGCAGGAAATGGTGATGCATTTATTTTAAAATTTGAAAGCAGTATTTCAGTTAAGGAAAATTTAAATTCTTTTAAGGAAAAAAATAATCTTTATGTATTAAGGAACTCAAAATCCCTTGTTTTAGTTTTTGATATAAAAAATCCCTCTGAAATAGAATTAGATTTCTATAACATAAATGGTTCATTAATTGAAAAGAGAGATTATGGGTATTTTGAGAAAGGGATGCAGAGGCTTGAAATAAACTTATCTGGAATTAATAAGAACACCTATTTTATAAAGGTTAAGATGGGAAAATATACGGAAACTATAAAGGTTTTAAATGTTGAATAAAAGATAATAGAAAATTTTATGTAAGAGTTTGTTTTTCATTAAAAATAGCAACTTTTATAGTCCAAAATTTTTAATTATTTCGGCAAGTTCAGGATTTTTCTTTATTTATTTACAAATAAGTCTTGGGTGCTGTTTTTCTATCCCATATTGCAAATCCTATTGTAAAAGCTACAATCCCTGCAAAAGCAGCAACAATCCCAATAAAAATATGAATAATTTTATAAAATCTTCTTTCAATTTGATAAAATTTTTTTAGTATATTCCTTGAAAAATCACATAGTTATACAGGTATTTACAGGGTTCTAATTAAATTTTAAGAGTCAGATTAAGCCTATTCTCCTAAGATTTTTACAACAACTCTTTTTCTTCTCTGCCCATCAAATTCAGCATAAAAAATTCTCTGCCATGGACCTAAATCAAGTTTTCCATCTGTAACGGGAACTATAACTTGGTGATGCATTAAGAGAGATTTTAAATGAGCATCAGCATTATCTTCACCTGTTAAGTGATGTTTATAATCTTTTTTATAGGGAGCCAATTTCTCAAGCCAATCTATTATATCCTCCATTATCCCTGATTCATAATCATTAACAAATACAGAAGCCGTAACATGCATTGCTGATATAAGACAAAATCCCTCTTTGATTCCGCTTTTTTTTACAATTTCCTCTATTTTATCAGTAATATGAACAAGTTCTTTTTTCTTCTTTGTATTAAACCATATATACTCTGTATAGGATTTCATCAATTGAAATTATATTTTTAAATTTGATTTTAAAACAAATTTTTTTTATAATTTTTTAAAAGGAGAGTTAAAATGGGTCTAATAAAGTTTTTAATAATTTTTCATACTATAACTGTAGATGGAAATATAACAGACTGGATAGGAACTCCTCCGTTAAAAATTCATGATTATACATTTTCTAATGGTGAATTTATTTATAAGGGAGATTTAAATGATTATAGAACAGACCTTGGAAATACTTTATATCTTGATTTAACAGAATTTAGATTAACATGTGATAATAACTGGATGTATTTTTTAATAAAATTTCAGGATATTGGACCATCAGATAAGGATTCAATACATGTTGAAATTTCTCTTGGAAATCCTGCTGATCCAACATCCTATAACTGGATAGGAGATGATGCTCAACTTGGTCTTTCAAACAGGGCACTTGCAGATAGAATAATAGCTTTTCATTCTACCTCGGAAGGTAATTTTGATATTGAACTATGGGATGGTGGTATATGGTATTCACCACCTACTTCAGGATATCTTGCTGTTATTAGTGATGTTAATGATTGTATTGAGGCAAGAATTTCTTTAAATGATATTGCAGATGGCTCATTACATTTACCTTCTGCTATTAGAATAACTCTTGTTACTTTTAAAAATGTTGTAGGATGGAATAATGATATTGATGCTACACAGGATATAGGTGGTTTTTTAATAAATGATGCAATTGATGTTATGGGAGGAAAAGTAAGTATAAATGAAAATGCCTGGTTTAGAGATTTAAATGATAATAAAGTAGATAAATTCTTTGATATACTTTTAAATAAAATTGGTAATGCAATAGAATTTACAAGGAAAATTGATGGAGACTTTTCAGATTGGATAGGTTCTTTACCTTCAAATATTCATGAAACAGTTATTTCAAAAAATGAGTGGATTTATAGAGGTGATACAAGTGATATGAGGCAAGATCCTGCAGGTGAGGATAGGTATTATGACTTAACTGAATTAAGATTAACTTGTGATTCTGTAAATCTTTATATACTTGCAAAATTTTATAAAATGATTTTTGAAGAAACTCAAATTGCTATTTCTCTTGATATTGATTCCAATTCCTATGATGATAAATTAATTCAAAATGGAGATGACACAGGGACACTTTTAGGATCCAATGTTCAATATTCAGAAAGGGAAATTCTTTTAACTGCTGATTCAGTAAATCATTCAGAAATCTTTCTTTTTGCTGATGATGGCTTTTTGTGGTATAACCCTGTATCACCTTATAAAATTGTAATAGACCCTTTTAATAAAACTCTTGAGGCAAGAATTGAGCTTGTTGATTTAAATTTAAATCCACAAAGCAGAATGATTATTTCAGCAGCCACTTATGATGCAAATGTTCAAGGTATTGGAAATTCACCAAACGGATCCGATGACCCAAATACTCCGATTGAAGAAGGTGATATGAGTGTAGATTATAATGTTTGTGATGCTATTGATGTAGTGGGGGGTAATGTAGGACAAAGGCAAAGTTCATGGGATAGAGATTTATCTGATGGAGATATAGATTTTTATTATGTTATCAGAATACAAAATATAATTCAACCTTTGGGGACAGAAGATGAATTTTTATATGTTGAGAATTTAAAAGATGGAATTTTGATAAAATACAGTTTATCTACTGGTTCAGAGATTAAAATACTTAGAAAAGACAGAAATTCAGATTTTAAAGAAATTTTTAGAACCAATATTAAAAGGGGAAGTTATTTTGATAGAAATGTAGTAAAAGGAGTTGAATATACTTATATATTGAAATCAGAAGAAAAGATTTTGGGGCCAATAAAGATTAAATATGAAGGGAGGATTGATAATGTAAAGGTTTATAATTTTAATTCTTTGTATCTAAGTTCATTAATAGAATTTAAAGTGATAGATTTAAGTGGAAGAGAAAGATTACTGAAAGGAAAGGGGATGGTAAGATTCCCAAATTTTAAAAAGGGTGTTTATTTTATAAGAGCAGATAATAGCACATATAAAATTTTAAAAATAAAATGAAAAGATTTTTTCCTTTTATTTTCATAATCCCCTTTTTAATTGTTTTTACTCTTTTTCTTTTTTTACCTCTTTTTTTTTCTCTTTACATAAGTTTTTGTAAAATAGAAAACTATTATAACATTTTTGAATCTTTAAAATTTGTTGGATTGAACAATTTTTTAAAAATTTTAAAAGACCCTGAAATTATATGGTCAATTATTGCAAGTTTTATTTATGGAATTTTATATGTCCCACTTTTAGTTATTATTTCATTATTTCTTGCAAATCTTTTAAATAATCCTTTACTTAAACTTAAAAGATTTTTTAGAACAATTTACTTTTTTCCTTTTTTACTTGATACCTTTGTTGTTGGTATTGTTTTAACTTTGATTTTTGCTTTCCCTTATGGTTTTATTTATAAAATTCTTTCCTATTTAAAACTTACAAGTTTTTTTAAAAAGGGATTTTTACAAGACCCTTATCTTGTTTTTTTAACTGTTTCAATTTCAATGGCTATAAAAAATTCAGGTTTTGGAATGCTTTTATTCCTTGCAGGAATGCAGTCAATACCAGAATCTATATATGAGGCTGCAAGAATTGATGGAGCAAATTCCATTCAGATTTTTAAAAAAATTACCTTTCCCCTTATAAAGCCAATTGTTTATTTTGTGGCTTTTTTTGGATTTATAGGAGCTTTTTCTGCCTTTTCAGAGTTTTATTCAATGACAGGAGGTGGTCCGCAGATTAATATTTTAAATTACACTTTAAGTGAAACAAGTGTTTCAGGTTTAGTTCTTTATAGATTTGCTTCTCAACTTAAGTTACCTGAAGCAGCCAGTTTTTCCTTTGTTCTTTTTATTCTCTTTTTAATTATATATTTTTCAACAAAAAAGTATAAGGAAGTATGAGAAGATATATATTGCTTTTTCTTTTTTCAATTCTTTATATTTTTCCCTTTTATTATATGATTCTTGTTGCTTTAAGACCTGAGGTTCTTTCATTTTCTATGAACATTTTACCTAAGAATTTAACCTTGGAAAATTTTGAAAGGATCTTCAAGTATCATTCTTTTGGGAGATATTTTTTAAACAGTTTAATTGTTTCTTTTTCAGGAGCCTTTTTTTCAACTCTTTTCGCCTTTTTGTGTGCTTATGCTTTTGCCAAGGAGGATTTTCCCTTAAAGAATTTTCTTTATAACATATTTGTTTCCACTCTTTTAGTTCCAGGTATTCTTTTTATGATTCCTCAATTTTTAATTGTTGTTTATTTAGGATGGCTAAATACCTTCTGGGGGCTTGTTGTTCCTCATCTTGCCAATGTTTTTGGTTTTATCTTTTTAACTGAATACATAAAAAAAATTCCCGATGATTTAATACATTCTGCTTTGATTGATGGTGCTTCAAAATTTTTGATTATTTTTAAAATTATTTTCCCCCTTTCTTTACCTATGCTATTAACAATTTTCTTATTATCCTTTCAATTTCACTGGAATAATTTCCTGTGGCAACTTCTTGTAACGACAAAGAGTAGTATGTTTACAATTCCTGTCGGTCTTGCCAGCTTAAGTTCTATGTATCAGGAATATTATGGTGCAAAAATGTCAGGGGCAACTCTTTCAATATTACCGATTGTTATTTTATTTTTAATCTTTCAGAGATATTTTATTCAGGGTATAATAAGGGGAGGATTAAAATTTTAAACTATTCTTCAAACCAATCCTTGAATAAATCTTTTAATTTTTCTTTTAATTTGATTTTATAACCTTTTTCTCTTTTTCCTATTTTTACCTTAACAGTTTTGATTTCATCATTTCTTTTTATTTCCATTTTTACTTCACTTCCTGGTGTTGTATTTTTTACATCATCAACAAAATCCTTTAAATCCTTATATTCATTTCCAGCGTAACTTAAAATAATATCACCTTCATTTAATCCAGCTTTCTCTGCAGGTGAGTCTTTAAGAATTCTTTTAATATAAATTCCTTCCTTTTCTTTATAATCTATCAAGACTCCAAGGAAACCTTCATAAATTTTACCTTTTTCCTTTATAAGATTAACTCTTTTTAAGATATGGTCATAGGTGTAACCTATTGTTTTATAAGGAAATTCAGAAAGTTTTGATTCAGGATAAAGGATAAATGGATGTTTTTCTTTTAATTCTTCAATATCTATACTTTCAAAAATCTCAAAAGAAACTCTTTTTCCTCTCAAAATTCCAACTATTTTTCCTTCTGTATTTAAAATTGGAGCTCCAGAAAAAGAAGGTGGAACATTACCTTCTATGAAGATTTTTCCTTTTTTTTCGTCGTATACAGTGAGTAGTAAGAAATTTCCTTTTCCCTTTATAGAGAAAGAAATTAGAAGTTTCGGAAAATTATGCTCGAATTTTGAGAATTCTGGAACTTTCAGATTTTCCTCAGTTTTTATAAGGGCAATATGAGTTGCTTCATCCCATCCCTCAATTTCTCCTTTATATTCCTTTCCCTCTATATCGTAAAAATATATATTTTCACCTTCTTCTACTTCTGGTAAAATTGTAATTATTCTATTTTTTTCAAAAGAAAATCCTGTGCTCCAGAGGTTTTTAAATTTTAATTCAAAGATTGAAGGTGAAACCTTTTTATAGAATTCAATTATTTCATCTTCAATTTTTTTAAGATTCTGTGAGTTTAAAAGATTTATGAAAATTAAAGTTAAAGTGATTTTTTTCAAGGCAAAATCTCCTCGTAGGAAACTTCGTAAATTGTGTCAGTATAATAAATTTTCACCGGTTCAATTTCCCTTTTATTTATTATGTTTTCCTTGATAGGTTTTTTTACAATACTTTTAACTTTACCTATTTCAAATATCTTACTTTCAAATATTATTCCGAGAATTATTAAAATAATAAGGGCAAAAGTAAGGGCTAATCTCAAATAATTTCTTTTTTCCCTTTTTATCTCATATGGAAATCTATTTTTCAGGGAGAAAGTTATAATTTTAATTGTCATTATATCTTCATAAATTTTTTTGCAGGATTCGCATATATTAATGTGTTTTTCAACTTCTTCTTTTTCTTTACTGTTTAGATATCCATCAATATAAAGGGAAATTTTATCAAGGAATTTCTTACAGGACATTTTTGAGCCTCCCTCTTAAATAAAATCTTGCCCTTGATATTCTTGATTTTACTGTTCCAATTGGTATTTTTAAAATTTTTGAAATTTCTTCATAGGAGTATCCATGGACATCTCTTAAAATGAATATATCTTTTAAAATAAGAGGCATTTTTTCTATCTCTTCTTCAATTTTTGATTTTAAAAGGTATATTTTAACAGGTTGAGTATTAATAAGGGGTTCTTTTTCTTCATCAAGGGGTATTTCTTTTTCCTTTTTCTTTTTTCTTAAATAGTCAATACTTTTATTTTTTGCCACTTTATATAAAAAAGCACTTGGATGTTTCACATTATCCATATTTTCATAAAATTTTATAAAGGTCTCCTGGACAATATCTTCTGAAATATCCCTGTCATAGACAATACTTTTTACATATCTTAAAAGTTTTTCTTTCATTTTACTATAAATTTCATTAAATTTTTTATCCTTCATATATTTTAAGACGATTTTTTTATATTAATGGTTCCATAATAAAAAATCAACTTTTATTAATTTATCTCAGAATTTTTATTGTTTTTAGAATTTTTTCTTCTCTCTCATGAGAAATTTTTAAAAAATATACTCCTCTTATATCAGGTAATAAAACAGGTATAATATAATTCCCAGGGGTTAAATTGTGGGATTTTTCTGAGAGTTTTTGGCCGAGAACATTTATTATTTCAATTTTTACAGTTTTTCTCTCAGGGATAGAGAGTTTTAAAAATAGTCTGGAATCAGATAAAGAATTTAAAATTTTAATATCATAGGGTGGAAGAGGTGGTATTCTTACCTTTATTTTGTTTAAGATTCTTGAATCTCCTTTATTGTAATGTCCTATAAGTGTATAAGTATAAACTTCATTCTCTTTAACATTTTCATCTATGTAGTTATAAATTTTTCCTTCTCTTTGAATTCTTGTTAAAAATTCTTGATTTTTCCTTAACTCAAAATAAAGTATTTCAGAGGATTCTGAATACCATTTCAATATAACCTTTGTTGGAAAAGGAAGTGCGATAAAATAAATTTCCATATTTCCTAAGGGCACATCAATATTTGCACTACCTTTCTGGTATCCAATCGAGTTTGATGCAAAGGCACTTGACCAGCCAGATAATCCCACTGCAAACCAGTCATAGGGAAGTAGTCTTTTCATTTGTAGAGCTGCAGAGTCAGTGGATTCATCTGATAATAACCATGTTTTTATTCCTGTTGTGTAGGGACAGTAATCAGATATATACTGATCTCCATCTATTGCATCAATATATAAATCACATCCATTACTGAAAGTCTGAGTGGTTCTGATTTCTACAATATCATGTTTTGCCGTGCACGAAAAAGGTGTTCCAGGATTTACACAGTTCATAGAAAGTTTTATGGTATCAATGTTTGCACTGTCAGGAATTGACGATGTGTTAAAAAGGACAAATCCATTAATAAGATAGGCTTCATTAATCCATATGTAATATCCGCAACCAATATCACAAGATCCTGAACAGTTATCAAAAAGACAGAAAAACCCATCATTCTCTCCGCATAATGAACCATCAGAACTATCTTTTGGAGCAAGAAGTTGATTTTTAAATTGAGGATAGATTAAGGTATCCTTGGTTAAATTATTAAATGGTATGTCAACAAAATTTCCGTTTTCATCAAAATAATGAATTGTCCTTGAAAAGATTCTAAGAACCAGTTTCCCTTTTTTATTTTTAAATAATTTTGAATTTTCAGTTCTTAATTCTTTAATCTCGTCTTTCTCGGAAAAACCCCTGTAATAATAATCTGAATTAATTGATAATATTAAAAGTAAAGTAAACATATATGATTTCAAATTTTTATTAATTTTTTTATTATTTCTTTTTCTTTGTATTTACCCTTTAAGAAAAATGTTCCCTTGGGGAGTTTTATTTCATCCGTGTCTAATGTAATTTTGTAAATTCCTGGAGATTTAATGAGATATTTTTTAAGGTGAATCCTTCTCCCAGAGTTATCAAAAATTTCTAAAAGAAATTCTCCTTTTTCAGGTATAAAAACTTTGAAAAAGAAAAATTTTTTAAAGGGGTTTGGGTAAGGCTCAGTAATAGTGAACTTTAATCCCTTAATATAAACAGTTAAAGGTCCTAAGGTTTTTATTGTTTCTCCATTTTCTTTTATGTCAATCTTATAGTTATATTCACCTTCTTGAAGGTTTTCGTCCTTGTAAGTATTATTTCCTTTTTGAAGGGATGCTATTTTCTCATAATCAGTGTTTTCTTTTTTTCTGAAAATTTCAAAATATTCACCTGTATTACTTTTCCATTTTAAAATAACGGAATTTCCCTGTGGAATAAGTATAAAGAAGGTTCCTTCCTCACCCAGCTGTTTTAGTATATCATATCTCACAGAGCCATAATAGGTTGAAAAGGTTATAGAATCACCGGGGTTTAGTGCAACAGGGTAATACCATAATAAAATTGCTGAATCTGTCCCAATAGCTCTTGATGAATCAACACGATAAGAGTATCCCGGATATGTGTTGGGGTGAACCCAGTGAATTATTGCAAGGGCATCCGGGTTGGTTGCTACACCGAAATCCTTTAAATATCCCATAGTTCTTGCAAGTGGGGTCTCATGAGAACCGGGTATAGAATCCTGACAAACAAAAAAATTATTGAGATTAGGTGAATAAAATTTTTCATTTGTAAGGAAAATGGATTCATTCTCAGGTTTTATTATTGCTCCATCATACACATCTATTTCTATATCCCATTCAATTCTCAATCCTACCCATTTTGGTGAAAGAGATTTGTTTTTAAATGTATACCTTGTTAAAATCTGATCATAATGCTGTCTTGAATTTCCCCAGACTGGACCATAAGAATAGTATCCATAGGCAAATATAAGATCCTGTCTTACAGAAACACCGTTATACCACCAGGTTTGAGTTAGCCCTGTTGAATTATCTGGCATAACCGGATTATTTGGCTGTGTTGTTGGTATATTTTGATTTCCAATTAATCTTTTCAAAGACACTTCCCTCACCCCTTCACCGGGTTTCGCATAAATAAAATTCTGTCCATCAATTCTTATAACTGCATCAGAACTCCAGGGAGAAAAAGATGTCCCAAAAAGTATGTTTAAACCATCATCTGAAGTTACAGCAGTATCACCCTCTTCATTTGAAAAGTGAGCAATTGAGCCATCGGTATTGTTATCGGTAGCTATTATTTTTACCCATCTATTCTTTACAGTATCAAGACCAGTTGGATTTTGCTCAGCTGGAGGATTTAGTGCCTGAAGTCTGATTCTTGCACTGTAGTTACTATTAATTGTTATAAATTGATCAGAGATTTTAGCATATATGTAATAATTTCCTGGTGTTAAACCTCTTGTATCCCACCTGAAAGAATCTGATGGGGAATCCTCAGAAATTCCAGAGACAATTAAAGTTCCATCATATCCTGCCTGGTTATTATCATAGAAAAGTGATATTACTGCGTCATCATCTAAATCTTCATCAATCCATTTTATCCATACATAACCATCGGCATTTATGTTAGAGTTTGGAAAATTTATTGTTATTGTTGGAGAAAGATTTGAAGGTTTCACAATTATATCTTCTAAATTTGAATCCTTACTTTCTTTATAAGGTGAATTCTTGATTGATCTTGCTACATAAAAATATTTTCCTGGTGATTTTCCTGTGATATTGTAAAAGGTATCTGTTATGTTATTAGATATGAGTGTTTTGGAAGAAAAGGACCATACTTTAAAATCATCAAAATAAAACCCAGGGTCATCTATTGCATCCCCAATAAATCTAAATCTAAATTTAACTGATTTTCCAGCATAACTAATAAGGGAATATTCCTTCTTTATCCAGTTACTATTACCACCCCTTTGTTCCCAAAGCACATTCCAGGATATACCGTTATTATCTGAAATTTCAAAATAAATAACATCATTGGAACTAAGGGAGTATTTTGTATTGAATTCCACTTTTCCCCCTTCTTCTATAAAGTAACTCACCTTAGTTGAAATATAAGAAGAGTAATTATTTGTATTCTCTCCTGACCAGAAACAGTATCCCTCAGAGAAAGCTGCCTCACCAGTTGGTATAAAGAAATCAGTTGACCAGTTATTAAGATTATCACAGGGGTCGTTTAAAAGAAGATTTGGAGAAGATAATTCCCATAGGACATATCTGTCAGCATTTTTAACCTTTGACCAGTATACTGTATAATTTCCGTCAGAATCCGTACCAAGAGGATAAATGTAAGGTGGAGATAATTTGTAAAATACACTGAAATTATCAACATGAAACCCTGCCTTTTGAACACTTCCGTCTGTTTTTAATCTGAATCTTACTCTTATAGTATCTCCATAATATATAGGTGGAATTAGGAGAGTATGAAGAACCCACGAAGCTAAATAACCTGTAAATGTATCTAAATCATTCCAGTTAAGATTATCTCTTGAAATTTGAACATAGATGTAATCGTAGTTTGTTTCAAGAGAGTCAAAATGATAAAAAGAAATGAAAACAGAATCATTTAAAGGATTAAAGGAAGATAAATTAATATAAGGTGAAAAAAGGTAATTATCTGAATTATTTTCATAGGTATTATCTAAATCTGTGGCAAAACAGTTTGGTGGTGAATAGGAACTTTTAGGTCCTCTCACCGGAGTGCCTAATTCCCACTCATCATAAATTCCACTGTGAGTCCATCCGCCTGGATTGCCTTGTAAGTCATAATTATCTGACCAATCAGGAACGATAACAGGTATTGCTGTAAATCTACCTGTTTTTTTATCATTTCCTGAAACTTCGTCACCTGTTAATTCTGTGGTGTCCACTACATAATATTCTCCACCGATGAGAGGTGTATAATTCCATACTTTTGTACTTTCTGCTCCAGAAGGTAGAGTAAAAATAGTTTTCAAATTATTAAATACCCATGTTCCATCTGTTTCCCTTTTTATTTTACATCTGACAGGGACATTTGATTGGTTATTTGTTCCATAGTTTCTTATTAAAGCACTTATTGTAATATTTTTGCCCACTATAGGATTAATCGGTGTAAATGAAAGGATTTTTACTCCCACATCATTAGGTTTTGAAATGGTCTTTGTAACAACTACATTATCTATACCCCATTCCCAATCATTATTACCCACATATTTAAAAGCAATTTTCACATTAGTTTGACCGATATAGGAAGAAAGATCATAGGTTCTTATATTTCCTAAATCATCATAAGTAAAAATTGCTATAATATTTGAAAATGTGCTCCCACCATCAGTGCTTAAAAGGACATAACCAGTGTCAGTTTGGTCACCTGAGTAATCATCATAATAATTCCAGAAGTAAAGAGAACATGCACTTGCACCTGAAAAATCAAGAAGAGGGGTTATAAGCCATTCTTTTTGATTTTCTATAGGAGAATAGTATACCCTTGCAATATTTCCCTGTGTTCCTCCGTAGTTATATTTATACCAATCATTGGTATTCCAAGTTGGAGGAGATTCATTTCCCTGATCAATAATTGACCATCCAGTAGGTGGATTATTTCCATAGGGACCCCAGTTAGATTCAAAATTTTCACTTAGAATTATTATTCCCCTTAAAGAGGAAAAGATAAGAAATGGAATTAAAATTTTAATTAATCTCTCCATTTATACCCCCTTTTATTTTTCTTTTAATTTTTTATCTTTTTCAAAATTTTTCAGATATTCCTCAACTTTATTGTTTTTGATTATTTCCAGTGCTTTTTTTATCTCTTCATCAGGATGATTTAGAAGTTCTTTTTCAATATTTTTTAGGAAGAGTTCTTTATTTTCTGATTTTTTATATTTACTTAAAATCCACCTTACTCTCTTTTCATTTATTTCAGAGGCATATATTACCCCTGAGATTATGATAAATCCCAAAAATATCTTAAAAAATTCCTTCATACTTCACCTCCCACTACTAAAATTATACAGTTTAGTTTATAAAAATTGCAATTTTAATAAACAAAATAAAAAAAATTTAGGTTAAAAAACATATATTTTTGACAAAATAAAATATTCCATTATTTCTCAAATTTTTTTCTGTTCCTTTGTTATTTATTTTAACAAAGAAAAAAGTATAAAAAATAATGATAGGGGAAAAATTAAGGGAGATTATCAAATTTTTTGAAAAATAGGCGAGGATATAGCAAAAGATGTTTTTTAAAGTTAAGGCTTACAAATTTTTAAAGATGAAGTGCAAAGGATTTTATGGAAAATTGCCTATGTTGAAAGATTTAAAGAGTAAATGTAGAAACATTTTGAAGTAGGCACCCCCTAAAAATCTTATTGAGTAAGAAAAATTAAATATTTTCATGGTATTCTAAATTAACTTGACAAAAACTTTTTTTTTAATATAATATAAAAATTATTTCAAAATTAAAATTAAAACAAAAAGGAGGTTATAAAATGAAAAAAATGGTAGCAATGCTCTTAGCGATAACAGGGTTTTATGCTCTTGAAGGTAATCAATCTGGTATTCCGGAAAAAATGGTGAAAAGCTGGACGAATGATTATATAGGATTTGAAAAA
>JBDRZL010000021.1 GCA_039803925.1 candidate division WOR-3 bacterium
AATTTACCAAAGAGGAATTTAAACTAAGCATTTACCAGATCTCTGTATAATTCCGCATAGGGTTACAATTTGCTAAAGAAGAATTAAATGCTATAGAAAAATATATAAATTCTGTTATCGCTTGGGAAAACCATTCAGAACTTCAATCTATTTTTGATAAGAATATATGGACTTTAAAAGAAGCAAGGAGATGGTTAAAAGAACATGATTTTCAATATAGAATTTATGAAAGAACAAAAAATTATTATAGATTCCCACAACTTCCAATAGAAAATTTTGAAAGATTTAGAATAAAAGATTTTGGAAAAAAATAAAAGCAATTATAGGATTTGAAGAGGATTTGCAAAAGAATGTTGGAGAGGATTATAATATAAGTATGGAAAATTTAAAAATAAATCCAGAAGAAATTGAGAAAATAAAAGAAGAGGCAATAAAGTTGTATAAAAATGCAAAAGAAACATTAAATAAATCTCCCTTGGATGATGAGGGAGAATATTATGAAGAAATAAAATATGTTCAGGAGGCTTATGGAGCTTTATGGCTTTCTATTTTAAAGGCTCTTGATTATGCTTTACTAAAAACAGGAAAAATAATTAAAAAAGAATTGCCTCAAAGTTCTGAAGCATATAGAGATTATATAAATAAATATTTATTGCATAGAGATGGAAAATTAAGAAAAACATTTGAAATTTTATATGATGAAATTCATATTGGAGGTTATTATAGAGGATTGAACAGATCAAAAAGAAAAATAAAAATAGATTTTGAAGATGCAAAAAAATTTCTTCAAAAATTAGGGATAGAAGTTGAAGATTAAAGACATTCAGACCCAGAAAGCAATCTTTTTTTTAAATGAAGTTTATAATGTTCTTTATGATGTATTTTTATGTTTTGAGTTTTCAAGCTAAATCTCAATTTACTAAACCAGATTTGATCTATTTAATTGTTATATTTTAAAAGCACTTGGAGAAAAAAGAGAATGTTAGATGATAAATAACCTAAGTTAAATCTCTGAACTTTCTATAGAATTGGTGAAATATTACATCAGAATTTTTATAAAATTCGTTAAAAAATATGCTTGATGAAGATAAAAATATAAAAATCCTTGTGTTTCAAGGAGAAATACTTTGAAAAATTTTAAAAAGATAATAGAATTATTGTATAAAGGTTATTATTTTATAAGACCGAAAGGATTTAAAATACCATGTTATAATTTGGAGGATATAGAGAGAAAATATAGTGAAATAGTGTCTAAAAAGATTAAGGTTAAATAGTTTATGAAAAATATGGAGAAAAGTTAATGCGTGAAGCATTCAATATTGCAAAGAGTAATGTTTTCTTATGGAAGAAGAAGCTAAAAGATAAAAAATTATGATGTTTCTGCTCTTATTCTTGAATCAAGGGCACCGATAAGGAGAAAACAAAGACTTTTTATCCTGAAGTTATTGAATATATAAAGAAAAGGAGATGGGAAATTCTGCGACTTGGACAAATTCCTTTGAAAAAAGAATTAGATGAATTTTTAAAAAAATAAAGGAATAAAGCCAATTTCTGCTTCTATTATTGCAAAAATAATAAGATATCTTAAAGATAGAAATGAAATTATAAATCCAAAAGTCAAATTTCTTTTTATGCAAAAACTGGTAAAGTGGTAATAGGGGAGAAGAGGAAAAAGAAAAAATTGAGAAGAGGTAATTTCACGCCAAATTCTCATTAACAAGCAGAAATGCAAGAGATTTTCTGGAAAAGCTAATAAAAATAATGCTATTTAAAGTAAAAAGAGTCCAAACTGATAACGGAAGCGAATTTATGGGAGAATTTGAAGAATTACTTAATAAATTAAACATTATTCATTTCTTTAATTATCCTAAAGATCCTCAGAGTAATGCTTTTGTAGAAAGATTTAATAGAACTCTCCACGAACATTTAATTGAGTGGAATTTAAAGGAGATTATTCAGCCTGATAAATTCAACTACTATTTGATGAATTACCTTCTATGGTATAATACACAAAAACCACATCAAGCCCTTAACACTTTTTCACCTATTGAATACTTTTTGAAAAAATATGTAAAGAACAATTATTATTCTAATATGTATATAAATCGTACATACTCTTGACAAAAAGGTGATAAGATGAAATAATAAAAATATGAAAATTTTAAAAAGAAATAAATCGGTGAATATAAAAGGATTAAAAAAATTACTTGTTGATATAGTAAAAAAAATATTAGAAGGAAAAGCATATGAAATACCAGCTCTTTTCATTTGGGGACCTCCTGGTGTTGGTAAATCCACAATCATTAAAGAGGTGGCAAAAGAATATAATTTAGAAGTTATAGATTTGAGACTCGCACAAATTGACCCTGCTGATCTTAGAGGTATTCCATTCCCAGATAAAGATACAAAAAGATTAGTCTGGTGGATCCCAGAATTCTTCCCAAAAGATGGAAAAGGTTTCCTCTTTTTAGATGAGTTAAATTTAGCAGACCTTTCAATTCAAGCAACTGCCTATCAACTTGTTCTTGATAGAAGAGTTGGTAATTACAAACTACCTGACGGCTGGTATGTAATAGCAGCTGGAAATAGAAAAGAAGATGCGGTAAATGTATTTGATATGCCTGACCCTTTGGTTTCAAGATTTATTCATATAGAAGTAGAACCAGACCTTGATGCCTGGATTGAATGGGCAGTAAAAAAAGGAATATCCGAAGAAATAATCGCTTATTTGAAATATAAACCCGAGAATTTTATTAACATAAAACCTAACAGGGTTTCAATTGCTTATCCATGCCCAAGAACATGGGAATTTGCAAATACAATGTTGAAATTGACGAAAGATGTAGAAATGATTGCACTTGCTGTTGGAAACCCTGTTGCTGCTGATTTTATTGCTTTTTTAGAAGTATACAGAGAGTTGCCTGATATAGAAAAAGTTTTAGAGACAGGAGAAATAAATTTTCCACCCCGCGAAAAAACCTCCATATGGTGGGTTATTTCAACTGCTTTAGGTTTAAGACCTAAAAATCAAAGACATATAGATAATGTTGCAAAGATTTTACTCGAGATTAGAAAAAATTTTGTTGAGTATGGTTCGTATATATTGAATTTGATTCTCAAAGATAATGAAAAGGGGTTAATGCTCATGAAAAGCAGATTTTATAAGGAATTAAGAGAAGCATATTTTGATTCTCTGCTTTAAATCAAAAAGAAACCAATGAGAACAAAGGAATTTGAAAAGGCAATTGTAAAAGTGGTGATTGAGCACCCCTTTTTCAGAAAACTCTTATTAGAAACGGTTTTTGAAGAAGACTCGAATATACTCACTGCCTGTGTTTACGGAGACGGAAGATTTAAGATTAACACAGAATGGTTCAAAAATCTAAGTGAATCTGATAAAGTTTTTGTTATAGTTCATGAAATTTTGCATATTGCTTTATGTCACTTCACAAGATTAAATAATAGAGATATAACTTTATGGAACATAGCAACAGACCTTGCAATCAACTCTATGCTTGTGAATATGGGATTTGAAATTAATAAACTTAAAGAAACATCATTATTTCCCGAAAAGTTTGGTTTTGAAAGATGTCTATCAGCAGAAGAATACTATAGCCTTTTAATTCAAAATTTTGAAGAAATAGAAAAATCAGGATATCTTTACCTAAAAGGATTTGACAGCCATTATCCCTGTGATAGCCAAATCACAGAATTAGTTGAAAAAAAATACAGTAAAGTATTGGGTGAAGTATGGAAGATGTCAAAATCAAAGGGAGATTTTCCAGGATGGTTTCAGGAGTTTGTGGAAGAGCTAAGTGAACCAAAAATTAACTGGAAGGTTATGCTTGGTAAATTTTTAATTCAGAATATAAGAGTGAAAACAGATTGGACAAGACCAAATAAAAGATATCTTGCTTACGATATTATTTATCCAACAAGAAGACAAAAAATTTTGAATTTAGTTATCGCTGTTGATACATCAGGCTCAATTAGTAGTGAAGATTTAAAAGATTTCTTCAGTGAAATTAATGGTATTTTGAATTCTTTCAATTTTTATCATATTTATCTAATTCAAAATGATGCTAAAATTCAAAAAGTAGAAGAAATAAAATATCCTGATAAATTACCTGATACTATTGAAACAATTGGCAGAGGCGGAACAGATTTTAGACCAGTATTTAAGTATCTTGAAGAAAAAAGAATTATACTCCCTCTTGTTTTCTTCACAGATTTGTTGGGGAATTTTCCGAATAAGGCTCCACAATTTCCAGTGTTATGGATTTCAACGACAGAAAAGGAACCCCCTTTTGGAATAAAGGTAAGATATAAAAGGGAAAATTTTAATGAATGAAAGGTCAAAATATATTGAAGCAGTAAAGAAAGTTTTTGACAGTTATAAAATAAATTACAAAGAAGAAATAATAAATAATATGTTTTTAGTAAAAAATGACGGATTATGGATTGTAGTATCAGAAAAAGAAGGAAATAAAATCAAAAACTTAACAGCACTATTGCGAAAAAATCGTTTACCTTACTTGATTTTATATAATAGTTTGAAGGAAGAAACTTATATATGCGATTTGGGAAACGAATATAAAGGCAAAAGTTTTAAAACAATAAATTATGATTTTCATAAATTAAAAGATAATTGGTGGATTTTAACAAATTTATGGATTATAATAGAAAATATTTTAAAAACAAAAAAATTTTCAATTTTTTTGCCCTATTCTAAAGAAAAAGATGAATTAAACAATTATAAAAACCATAATTTAATTGTAAAAGTTTGTGAAATAAAAGTTTCCCGTTACACAAGATTTTCTACATTTACTCTATTTTATAAAGGTATCCCTGATCATTCTTTGATTTTTGAATTGGAAATAATTTTTGGTGATTTTAAATATGAGAATGGATTTATAAAAATGATACCTTCAAATGAAGAGGTATTAACCACAGATTTTATTTTTGAAATTGAAATTTTTTTTAAACTTTTAAGTAAATTCATTAAAAAAAATAAAGGTTTTGTTGGTTTTGGTGAAGTAATTTATACTGCCTTACAAGAAAATCAGTTGAAAAAAGAATTGATGACAAAGAGAGAGCTACTCAAATATTTAGGGAAGGTATTAAAAGTGGACTTGGAAGGATTAATGGAATTTATCAAAAAAGAAAAAAGCCTTAAAAATAAAATTAAAAGAATAAAAGAAGAAATAAAAAATGGGTTATTTATAAATATGTATAAGTATGGAGGAAGTTACGGTATATAATTTTAAAATAAAAAAAGGAGGCTAAGATGAAAAAGAAAAAAAGAAAAAGTAAAAAAGAAAAAATATGTATAAAATGCAAAAAAATATATAAACCTGATTTAACATTCATAAAGATTACTGAAGAAATTTACCTTTGCAAAGAGTGCTTTGATGAACTTCTTAAAACATCTGAAAAAGAAAATAAAACTCCTTAAAGTTAGATAAGATAAGGTTTAGTCTGTAAATTATGAAAAAAAATTATGCTTTTGTAATTTATTATAACAAAAATAATAAATATAGCTTTAATGCATTGTTAGGCGCCATTGAAACTGAAGAATCCCTCAACAATATAAAGATTTACTTTATCAAAAATAAAAAAAATTTTATCACAGAAATTGAACATATAATTAAGGAACATAAAAAAGTAATAATTGGTGTATCTTTTTTTACCACACAATTATGGGATATAAATAAAATTGTTAAAACATTAAGAGAAAAATTTGGTAAAAAGATATTACTTATCTCAGGAGGACCTCACCCAACAGGAGACCCAGAAGGAACACTTAAAATGGGATTTGATATTGTTGTAAGAGGTGAAGGAGAAGAAACAATAATTGAACTTTTAAAAAAAATCTTTAATGATGAAGATTTTAAAACCGTTAAAGGAATTACCTTTTTTGATGATAATGGAGTTATGAAATTCACAGGTAAAAGAGAACAAGTTGACTTAAATAAATATCATCCCTTTGCAATAAAATATGAAAAATTTGGACCTATTGAAATAACAAGGGGATGCCCTTTTGCCTGTTATTTCTGCCAGACTCCAAGAATCTTTGGTGCAAGAATAAGACATAGAAATATTGAAAATATATGTAAATATGTGGAGTATATGAAAAATAAAAATCTCTTAGATATAAGATTTATAACACCTGACGCCTTCTCATACGGTTCAAATGATGGTAAAAAAATTAACCTCCTTGAATTGGAAGAACTTTTAAAAAATGTCAAAAAAATTATCAAACCAGAAGGAAGAATTTTCTTTGGAACATTTCCATCAGAAGTCAGACCTGAACATGTAAATGAGGAAACAATAGAATTGATATTAAAATATGCTGACAATGATAATATTACAATCGGTGCCCAATCTGGAAGTCAGAGAATTTTAGATTTATGTAACAGAGGACATAAAGTAGAGGATGTCTATAATGCAGTAAAAATTACACTAAAAGCAGGTCTTAAAGCAAATGTAGATTTTATTTTTGGATTGCCCGGTGAAACTGAAGAAGATATTAACCTTACAATAAAAGTAATAGAAGACTTAACAAAAATGGGAGCTTATATTCATACACATGCATTTATACCTTTACCTCAAACACCTTTTGCTAAATCACCCCCAAAAGGAGTTAATGAAAAAACTAAAAAAATTATAGGAAAAATTAGCTCAAAGGGTTTTGCTTTTGGAAGCTGGCAAAAACAGGAAAAAATTGCCTTTAAAATATACCAGTATCTAAATCCAAAACCCATTCCAAAGTAAGGAAAGTAAAAAGGCTCACCTTCATATTCTATCCCTACAGGTATTGTTGCAATAAGAGAAATCTCATATTTCTTATGATAATAGGTAAAAGAAATAAAGAGAAGAATTAGGAAAAAATAAATGTTCCAAGAGGCTGGATATAAAGAGGTTCCAAATCCATATCCCAATTTAATTTTTTTTAAAAAACTTTTAGATTTTTCATAATACCTTCTTATACCACAGAACTTAAAATCTTAAACCCCATACCGAAGAGAGACGCCCATTCTCTTTTTTTTGGTTCAAGAGTTTAATAAATAAAAACAGTTTAAACAGTTTAAAATAAATAGATTAATCATAAATTTAATTTATTTTTAATTTTCTCAAATCCCTTTTATATATTTCTCTTATTTTTAAAAAGGCTTTTTCATATAAATTGCTTTTAAAATCCGGGAAACTTGTTAAAAGGGGTCTAAATTTCCCTTTTTCATACCATAAGGTTATATCAGCATAAACTCCTCTTCCAAGATATATTTTGTAACCACTTTCCTTAAAAGATGCTAAAACAAATTTGAAATAATCCATATAACCGGGATCTATATTTACTTTCCTTTTACCTTCAATAGTAAATTTTTTTTCAATTTCCCATGTTATATATTTAATTTCCACAATTCTTGAAGGATCAATTAGTTCCTTAAAAGAATAAAATATTCTCTTTATATCTTTACCCATTTCCTTTTCATAATAAGAAGTAAAATTAAAATCAAAACTTTCACTTTCATAATCAATTTCTCCGAATGATTTTATAAGTTCTTCCTTAACCCTAATTAATAAATTTTTTTCAGTGTAAAATAAACCTAAAATCAATTTACAGGGTAAAGGGCTGGCGGGCTCACTCATTTTATAAATCCCTTAACTTTTAAAATTAAATCCCTTTTTATATTCAGTTCCTCAAAAATTTTTATCATTTCCTTTTCTTCAAGTTTTTTATAAAAAGTTTTTCCCTCTTTTATTTTATGAAAGTGTCCATCCCTTATGTATATAATTCCATCCCTTACTTTTTTTGAAACAATAACATGATTCATCATTTCAAATTCAAAGGATTTTTTCCAGGCTGATATAAAATCATCTTCATTAACTTTTTCTTTTTTTATTTTAAACCTGAATTTTTTGAATCCCTTTTCACTTTCCGTATAAACATATATTCCGTCTTTTCTTTCTTCATAAATAAAATCATAGGCTAATGTTTTAAATTTAAAGAAATCACTTTCAAGAAGGATGGGCTCATAAATCAGGTATCCAACATCACACAGATATTTTTTACCTTCAATTTCAAGGGACACAAGGGTATGGGTATTTTCACCGTAACTCCTATCTGCAAGTAAAAAACAAGGTTTAAAACCTAAATACTCAAGAAAATTTTTTAAAAAATAAACAAGAGAAAAACAGGTTCCACCTGCGCCTTTTTCAAAAAAATCTCTGATAATATAATAGGGTGTCCTTAATTTTTTTTCAAAATTTTTACTTTCCGCCTCAATTATCTTTGTTAAATTTTCATAGGGAATTTCTGAAAATATCTTAAGAACTTTTTTTAAAAAAAACAATTCATTTTCTTCTTTTTTTAAATTAAATTTTTCTGAAAGAAATTCAAAAGCCTTTAAATCCCTATCCTTTATTAACATTTATAAATAAATTCTACCTTTTCAGCAATTTTATTCCAGTCAAATTCTTTTGAAAATTTTAATCCCCTTTCTCTTATTTTTTCTCTTAAAGATTTATCATTTATTAAAATTTCTATTTTTTCTGCAAGGTCCTTTTCCTTTTTATTTTTAAATAAAAGCCCGTTTATTCCATCTTTTATGACCTCATTGTATCCCTCTATGTCTGAAGATATAACCGGAACACCTGAGGCCATTGCCTCAATCAAAACAATACCAAAAGTCTCTCCTCCTATTGCAGGTGATACATAAATATCAGCACTCCTAAAAATTTTTGGTAACTCATTAGGTTCAACAAACCCAAAAAATCTTACATTTAGATTGTTTTCTTCAGCATATTTTTTTGAATTAGTAAATAAAGGACCCTTTCCAACCATCCAGAATTCTATTTCCCTATAACCCTTTTCCCTTAAAATTTTAGCAGCCTTTAAGAAAATTAAAGGTCCTTTTCTTTTTTCAAATCTTCCAACATATAAAACTGTAAAATTATTTTTCTCAATTTTCTCTCCTTCAGGATTAAACCTTTTTGTATCAACTCCATTTGGAATGATAACATAATTTCCAAAGGGAAAATATTTTTCAATTTCTTTTTTTGCTTTTTTTGATACACAGATAACTTTATCAATTTTTTTAAAACTTTCCTTATAAAATATTCTTGCCAACCTGTAAAAATTAAAACCTATAAAGGCAGTATGGAAAGTGGCTATATTCTTTGAACGAGAAAAAATTAAGGCATGGTAGGGCAAATTGTGACCAAGTGGTCCATGAGTATGAACTATATCAAATTCCTCCTTAAAAATTTCTCTTAATTTTTTTCTTAAATATTTTTCCCATGTAAAAGTTATCTGGGTAAAGTTGAGTGGTAAAATATGAACTTTTCCAACTCTTAAAACACAATTTTCTTCTTTTTCACCATGATTATAAGAGGCAGTGAGAATTTTAACAATATGCCCCCTTTCTCTTAAAGCTTTTGAAAGGTGATGCATGTGTTCTGATACGCCTCCTGGAAATGGGTAATAGGCATCAGAAACCATTAAGATTTTCATATAAATTTATTTAAAACTTTTGATTCTATTTCAAGAAGTATTGAGGGAGTTTTTGCTCCTTTAATTAAATAAGAAAGCGAAAGACTTTCAAGTAAATGGATTATTGCAAGAATAAGAAGAATTGATAAAAAAAATAAAAATATACTTCCTAAAAGTTTATCCCAGAAAGAAAGACCTAAACTTTTAATGGCTTTTTCTCCAATTTTAAAGAGAAAGGCAAATAATACAATTGAAAATAAAAAAATTAAGATAAAGGTTAAAAAGTGTGAGAAAGGAACGAATTTGGGTAAAAATTTTTTTAGAAGAGGAGAGAGATTATAGGAAAAAAGAAAAGAAAAAGCAAGGGAAAACCAGGAAGTTATAAGACGCCATAAACCGTAAATAACTCCTATTAAGAAAGAAAGGAGCAAAACAAAAACTGTAAAAATATCAAAAGGATGCATTTTAATTAATTATGCACTTAAAATATTAAATATGTCCTTTTCTTTTATTATAAGAGAAACATATACAGGAATTAAAAATAATCTGAGGATGGCTTTTACAAGTGTTTTAATTATGTCCTTTTCTTTATTTTTCTTTATTTTTTTTGTGATATTAACTTTAAATTCCTTTAATGTTATATATGAAAGATCCTCTAAATTAATGTTTGAAGTTTATCATACAGAAAATCTTGATGATAAAAGTTTAAATTTTTTGGCAGATATTTTAAAATCCTTAAGGGGGGTATATAAAGTTGAGTATATTGATTCAAAAAAGGGAAGAGAATTTTTTTTAAATGAATATCCTGAATATAAGGAACTATTAACTCTTTTTAATGAAGATATATTTCCTCCAAAATTTACACTTCACTTAAAACCCTATTTACTTTTAAGAGGAGAGATAATGGAATTAAAATCCTTTATTTTAAGACTTCCCTTTGTTAAAGAAGTTTATTTTGGCGAGGAATATATTTTAAAAATTTTCAAAATCCTTTTATTTTTGATTTTTATTGATATTTTTTTCTTCTTTTTCCTTTTATTTTTACTTACAATAACAATCCTCCAAACACTCAGATTAACTATAAGGTCAAGATTAAATCTTATTGAACTTTTATATCTTGTTGGTTCAGATGAGGAATATATTAGATCTCCCTTTGCACTTGAAGGCTCTTTATACGGTCTTTCAGGTTCTATAATAGCAGTAATACTTTCTCTTTTATTCTTTTCCTTTCTTAAAAAATTTTTTGGAATAAGTTTTAATTTTGTATTTACAGTTTTAATTTCAATGGTTGCCTTTGGAACATTTCTTGGATTTCTTTCTTCACAGATAGCTCTGTCAGATATAAAGAAAATATGAGTATACTTCTTTTAATAATTATAAATGCAGGTTTAAAATCCAAGATTGATTCTTTAAATCTTGAATTAAAAAAAATAAGAGAAGAAAGAAAAATCCTTGAAAAAGAAGAAACAAAAACACTCTATTCCCTTGAATCCATTAATAAAGAAATACAGGTTTTAGGTGAATTGGAAAAATCCTTAATTTCAGAGAGAATTTCTCTTGAAAAGGAAGTTTCAGATCTTGAGAATTTAATCAAGGAGAATGAAAAGGAGCTTGAAAAAACAAAAGATGTAATTAAAGAGTTTCTTATTTCACTTTATAAATATGGGAAATTAAGTCCTTTAAATATAATAAGGGGTCAGGGTTCTTTTTTAAATTTTTATACAGGGCTACTTGCTCTTAAAAAGGGTATTGAATTTAAGAAAGAACTACTTGACAAAGGGACCTTACTTGTTAAAAGTTTAAGGGAAAAAAAAGAATCCTATAATTTAAAGGTTAAAAATTTAAAAGAAATTGAGGTAGTAACAGCTGAGAAGAAAATGGAACTTCTTGAGAGCAGAAAGGAAAAGGAAAAAATTTTACAGGAACTGAGAAAAAAGAAAAAAGAACAGGAAAAACTTGAAAAAGAACTTGTCTATCAGGTTAAGAAATTTGAGGAATTACTTGAAAAAATTGAAAGAGAAAGAATGGCAAAAGTTAAAAAGGAAATACCTGAAAAAATTCCTAAAAGGGTTTTTAACTGGCCTATAAAGGGTGAAATAGTTTCTTATTTTGGCAACCTCTGGCATCCTGAATATAAAACAAAAGTTAAAAACAATGGAATTGATATAAAGGCAAAACCAGGTGATAAAGTTTATTCAGCAGATGCGGGTGTTGTTGTATATTCTGACTTATTTATGGGTTACGGTTTAACTGTTATAATAGACCATGGAGACGGTTTTTATACAGTTTATGCTGGACTCTCAAAAATATATGTTTTCCCCGGAAAGGCAGTATCCAAAGGAGAGCCCCTCGGGGAGGTGGGAATTTCAATTTTTAGTTCAAATTATACCTTGCATTTTGAAGTAAGATATGGTGGGAAAGCTTTAGATCCGCTCTTGTTTTTACCCTTTGAAAGTTAATTTTTTAAAAATGTGATTTAAATCATGGAAAAATTTTTTTAGCATTTAATATAATATATAGGATGGAAGAATATAAAAATTATTACGAGATTCTGGGTGTAAAGATTACGGCTTCAATTGGGGAAATAGAAAAAGCTTATAGAAAACTTATAATAGATTTACATCCTGATAAATTTAAAAAATTTGGGGGAGAGGTTTATAAGAAGGCTGTGGAAAGGTTTACCCTTATAAATGAGGCATACAGTATTTTATCAAACCCTGATAAAAGGAAAAAGTATGATGAGATGTTAAAAAATGGTAATTTTACTCCGCCACAGATAAAAGCAAAAAAAATACAGGCGAGAAATGCTTTTAATATGGGAAAAGAAGTTTTTGAAAAAGGAGAATATGCAAAAGCGGGAATGTATTTTAAGTCAGCACTTTTACTTGACCCTCTTTTTCATGAAGCAAGAGCATACCTTGCAATAAGTTATGTAAGGTCAAACAGAAAAAAAGAAGAGGTTCTTGAAATTTTAAAAATATATGATAATCATATGGATGAAATTAATGATCCTGAACTATATTACATAATAGCGAGAGCATACCTTGCTGCAGGTGAGAAGAATAAAGCTAAGGAGGTTCTTGAAAAAGGTTTAAAACTTTTTAAAAATAATGATAAATTAAATAAACTGTATAAAGAAATTGGTGGAATTTTTAAAATTTTTCCTTTTAAATAATCTAATTTTAAATAATTTTGATTTAAAAAAAGTAGAATTTTGGAACAAAGCTACTTATTACATTTATGAACCAGATTCAGTATACAAATACTTAAAAAAGTTTTTAAACATTTCTGATTTTGAAGATTCTATAAAAGTTCTCCCCCTTTTTTTACTTTCCGGAATTGAACTCAAAAAAGAAAAACTATCAGATTACAAAAAATATTTTAATTATTTAGATGAAAGATACTTTAAATTACTTACAATTTTTGAAAATATCGAGAAAACTTTTTTTGAAAATGTTTCCTTAAAGGATACCTTTTTATATTATGCATATCTTTTAAATGCCATTAATTTTAAAAGGGAAATAAGTTTTGATTTTGTAAAAAAGGAACCTGAATTTTTATTTGCCTATTCCTTTATGAAGTTTAATTCAGGAAATATAAAGGAAGCTGAAAGATTTTTAAATGAATTTTTAAAAGATAAAAAGAATTATTTTAGCGTTTTTTATGATGATGCCCTTTACCTTTTATCTTTAATAGAAAGATTAAAAGGGAATGAGAGTAAAGAGATTTACTATCTTTTGAAAATAAAGGAGGAATTTCCCTTAACTGATTATAAATATGAAATTTTTTTACGACTTTTATCCTTATACTTTGATAGAGAAGAATATTCAAAAATACTTGAAATTAGAAATGAAGTTACCCCCTTTTTTAATCGGCTTATTCCATATTTTTACGCTTCTTTTGCTTTTGAAGGAAAGGTGGATTCTGCAGAAAATATAATAATGCTTCTAAAGGGAGAGGAAAGGAGAGATTCTATAAGATATTTTACAGAGGATAAACTTATAAAAAGGAAAAAATATGATATAGCTGAGAAAATTCTTGATAAATTTGAAAATAAAGAAAGTGAAAAATATTTTAAATTATCCCTTGATGTGTTTTTTTTGAATGAAAGGGATAATAGATTAAAGGAAATTTTTCTTAAAGAAAAAGATGAAAAAAGAAGATTCTGGATAAGTAAGACTCTTGGAAAGCTATATTTTAAAAAGGAAAATTACAGAGAGAGTAAAAAATACTATCAGATTGCATATGATATAATGAAAAAGGATGATATTTTATATTCCCTTCTTTTTACAAAATTTAAATTGGGTGAAATTGATGAGGAGAGTTTTTATAGGGATTTTTTGAAAGAAGCAAAAGATACCTTGTTAATAAAAAAGACCCGTTCAGATTTTCATTTTTATCTTAAAAAAAGGGACAGATTCAGGGATAGTGAGGAAAATTTAGTTTCCCTTTTAAATTTATGTAAGGATAAAGATGAGAAAAAATTTTTTCTTAAGGAGCTTTATGAAATTGAAAAATTTTTAAAAAATGATTCCCTTTTTCTTGAAGTTTTAAAGAAAAATTCTAAAAATGATATTTCTTCTTTTACCGCTCTTTTAGCCTTTGAGTATATGATAGAAAGAAATTTTCCAGAGGAAAAAGTTTTTTCCTTTCTTTCCAATTTTGAGATTGAAAGTAATGAAGATGGGAGAAAATTATTTTATAAACTCTCGGAACTTTATTTAAAAAAAGAAAAATTCAAGGAAGCAAAGGTTCTTTTAAAAGATTTGATTAATGAAAGGGATTCAATTTCAGATAAGGCAATATTAAAGTTAGGTGAAATATCCATAATAGAAAAGAATCTTTCCCTACTTGATACAGTTACAGATTACCTGGTTAATAATTTTGAAAAGGATAATCCTTTTATTTATTATTTTCTTGCTCAGAAAGAAGAATTTAAAGGGAATAATGAAAGGGCAATAGAACTTTATGAAAAAGCTGCAATAAATTTTAAAATGGATAGGAACGGTGCAGCAAGAATGCTTTTAAAAGCAGCTCTTATTTCCCCTCCTGAAAAAAAAGACCTTTATTTTAAAAGGGCTATAATCCTTGCAGAAGATGAAAAATTAAAAAAAGAAATAGAGGAAAAGTGGAAAAAGGAAATGTTTTGAATTTAAAATTAAAAATGTTAAAACTTATTATCCTCTTTTTGATACTATTAGAAACCTGCGATCTTGGAAAGGAAAAAATTTCACCTTCTGATATAAGGGTTGAAGTTCTTAATGCAACCGGAGAGTTTCATCTTGCAAGGATAATTTCAATGGAATTAAGAAGGAATGGTTTTGATGTGATAAGATTCAGTAATGCTGATGATACTTTAAGTAAAACTGTAATAATTGAGAGAAAAAGTCCTGATAAAAAATATGCAAAAATACTTGCTAATGTAATAGGTTTAAATAGAATAGACTTTGAGCCAGATCCACAGAGAATATGTGAGGTTACTCTTATCATAGGAAAGGATTATAAGAAGGTATTTAAGAATAATCTCCTTCTGTGGAAATAGCAAAATACATTTCAGAATTAATTTACAATAAAAAAGGTGAAAATATTTTAATTATTGATGTAAGGGATGTTTTAAAGGGGATATGTGATTACTTTATAATTGCAACCTCTCTCTCTGATGAGCATGCAAGAAGTATTGCTGATGAAATTGAGATGAAATTAAAAAAGGAAAAGGGAATTTTAATTAATCATATTGAAGGTTATGAAAATGGTAAATGGGTTCTTGTTGATGCAGGTGAAGTTGTTGTTCATATTTTTGATGAGGAAACAAGAAATTTTTATGACCTTGAGTCCCTTTATGAAAATAATAAAAAAATAAGATATGATGAGGTTAATAGAACTTAAAGATTTAATAAGGAAAATAGTTGAGGAAAAATTTGGAGAAAGTGTTAATTTTGAAATTGAAGAACCTTCAATAAAAGAGCTTGATGCAGATCTTTCTTTTCCAGCCTTTGAAATTTTAAAAAAGGATAAGGAAAAGCTTCATGGGTTAATTGAAGAATTAAAGAAAACTGATTTTTTTGAAAAGGTTGAACTCATAAAGGGATTTGTCAATTTAAAGATAAAAAAGGAAGTTATTTTTGATGCTGTAAAAATTCTTTTTAAAAGTCCAAAAAAATATTTTAAAGGTAATAAAAAAAAGGAAAAAGTTTTAATTGAATATATATCAGCTAATCCAACAGGTCCATTAAATGTGGCAAATGCGAGGGCTGCCTGTATAGGAGATTTAATGGTAAAGGCTTTCAGTATAAGTGGATTTATTTCCCATTCAGAATATTACTATAATGATGCAGGAAGACAGGTGGAGCTTTTAGGAATTTCTTTAAGAGAAAGGGTTAAGGAACTTAAAGGTGAAAACTTTCAAATTCCTGAAGATGGTTATCATGGAGAATATTTAAAGGATCTGGCAGGGGAATATTTAAGGAAAAAAAGCAATTTGAGTTTTGAAGAGTTTGCTTTAAAAAGAATAATAGAAATGCAGAAAAAGTCCCTTAAAAAATTTAAAACAGAATTTACAAATTATGTTTATGAAAGTGAAATAAGAAAAAGCTCTTTAATAGAGGAGACCCTTGAGAGGTTGAAAAATTATATATATAAGGAAGAAGGAGCTATTTTTTTTAAAAGCACGGAATTTGGTGATGAAAAAGATAGGGTCCTTGTTAAATCAAATGGTGAGTATACCTATTTTCTTACTGATATTGCCTATCATCTATATAAAATTAAAAGGGGTTATGATTATATTATAAACTTATGGGGTCCTGACCATCATGGATATATAAAAAGAATGGAAGGTGCTTTAAAAGCTCTTTCCTTTGAAAATTTTTATGTTTTAATTGTTCAGCAGGTAAATTTAAAAAGGGGAAATGAACTTTTAAGGATGAGTAAAAGAAAAGGTGAAATTTATTCCCTCTTAGATTTAATAGAGGAGGTTGGAAAGGATGCTGCAAGGTTTTTCCTTTTATTAAGGGCACCCTCTTCACCCCTTGATTTTGACCTTGAACTTGCCAAAAGGATGAGTATAGATAATCCTTTGTATTATGTTCAGTATGCCCATGCAAGGACAAATCAGATTATAGAGTTTGCTAAAAAAAAGGGTTTTGATGAGGTTTTTGTTCCCTTAAAAATAAATTTTGATGAAAAGGAAAGGGAAATTTTAAGAAAGATTTTTTTGTTTCAGGATATATATGAAAAAATAAGAAGGGGATTTTTGACACATCTTTTGCCAAATAAATTAATTGAACTTGCATCTACTTTTCATTCCTTTTACCAATCTGAAAGGATAGTTAATGAAAGGGATGAGGAAAAAACTTTAAAGAGGCTATTTATTGTTTATTCTTTAAAGAATCTTTTAAAATTTACCCTTAATTCAATGGGAGTAAGTGCACCTTTAAAAATGTAATGGAACCGATTGTCCAGTGTATAAAGGTTACAAAAATATATGAAGGGAGATTCAAAGCCCTTGATGATGTTAATTTAGAAATTAAAAGGGGAGAATTTGTTTTTATTGTAGGGCCAACAGGAGCAGGGAAAACTACTTTATTAAGGCATATTTATATGTCTGAATTTCCTGATGATGGAGAGGTAAGGGTTCTTGAGTATTCCTCAAGGTATGTAAAAAGAAAGGAGATAAACTTTTTGAGGAGAAAAATTGGGATAATTTTTCAAGATTTTAAACTTTTAAAGGATAGGAATGCTCTTTTAAATGTTTCACTTGCCCTTGAAGCAATTGGGGAGAATCCTAAGAAAGCAAGGGAAAAGGCTCTTAATATTCTATATAATCTTGGTATGCTTTCAAAGGCAGAGAAAAGCATTTATGAGCTCTCAGGTGGTGAAAAACAAAAAGTTGCTATAGCAAGGGCTCTTGTTAGGGAACCTGTAATTCTCATTGCAGATGAACCAACAGGTAATATTGACCCAAAAGCTCAGGAGGAGATAATGAGTTTACTTCAAGAAATTCATTCCAAAGGGACTACAATTTTAATGGCAACTCATAATTATTCTTTGATTGAAAAAATAAAGATTAAAAGAATTATATATATGGAATACGGAAAAATAAAAAGGGAACAAAAATGACACTTTTATTTGAAATTTTATTTTTTAATTTTTTAAAATAAACCATGTTTGATTTAACACCTCAGCAGGAATTCTTATACATAAGACTTTCAAGTTATGTTTTGCTTTTAGCAGTATTTTTGTTATGGTTTTCCTTTCTCTTAACCGGGATAATAGCAAGGAGATTTGAAAAGGTTTTAAGACTCAAAACTGGATGGCTTTTTATAATGGTTGCTCCAACAGGACTATTTCTTTATGGAATATTTTTCCTTTATTCTGCTTTTCAGGGTAAGGTAAAAATGAGTCCTGAAATGACTTTGATTTCTTACACACTTTTTTTTATTGGAGGTCTTTTAACCTTTATAAGTTTCAGGAGTTTTTTGAATGTGGTAAAGGGAGGGTTTAAAAGATGAAATTTGATTTAAGGGCTGAACTTTTATTTTTTGCAGGAACAATTTTATTTATGTTTTCTCTTTTTTATTTTTCAGGAATTCTTTCCAGGATGCTTTCTATTTTAAGAAAGCCAAGGTTTCTTACTCTTTTTCCAATGTTGGGTGCAATTTCTCTCCTTTTTGCTTCTCTGATTCATTTTTATAAAATTATTTTTGTATATCCAAGATTGAAGGTTGCAGGTTTTGAACTTTTTGAAATTTTACTTAATTCTTTTCAACTCACTTTTTTAGAAAATTTACTTTTCCTTATAAGTGCTTTCTTTTCCTTTTTTGCAACATCTATTTATCTTTACTGGGTCTCAAGATGAAGTTGTTGAAAACTTTTAAAAAATTTTTTAAAATACATCTTGGTTCAATTCCAGAAAATCCTTTTAAAAACTAAAATGAAAGGTATAATTCCAATTTTGTTAATCCACCAGGCACAAGGTGTGGTGCAGGGAATGGTTGATTATTTCCATAAAGGTGGAGGAGTAATGTGGCTTCTTTTAATTGTAGCAATTCTTGCCCTTGCAGTTATTATCGAAAGGTTTTACACATTATTCAGATTAAGGGTAAATCCAAGAAAGTTTGTGGTGGAAGTAATTGATATTATTGAGGGTGAAGGGGTTGGTGCAGCAATGGAGTTTTGTTCAAGAAATGCTTCAGTTGTGGCGAAAATCTGCCAGGCTGCTCTTGAAAAAGCAGGGGAATCAAGGGAAATAATTGAGGAAAATGTGGCAAGAAGGGCATCAGTAGAGCTTGCTTTTCTTGACAGGGGTATGTTATGGCTTGCTTCCTTTTCCACACTTGCTCCTATTTTGGGTTTCTTGGGAACAGTTACAGGTATGATAAGGGCTTTTGCAGCAGTGGCTGCAGCAGGTGAGGTAGAACCTACCCTTGTTGCTTCAGGAATTTCGGAAGCTCTGATTACAACAGCAACAGGTCTTTTGATAGCTGCTCCTATTGTGGTTTTTCATACATTTTTCTCTTCAAGGATAAATGCCTTCTCAAGAGAGATGGAGGAAGCAGCAAATACTTTAATTGAATACATTCTTGAATCCAAGGTAAAATAATAGTATGCCTGTTATAGGGAAGAAAATAAAGTATGAGCCTGAAATTCCGACAGCCTCAATGGCTGATATTGCTTTCCTATTGATCATATTTTTTATGGTTACTACAATTTTCTCAAGGGATAGAGGTTTAAAACTTATTTTGCCTGAAAAATCGGAAGAAAGTGTTGTAAAAATTAAAAAGGAGAATCTTTTATCCATATTCATAAATCCTGAAGGTAAAATTTTCTTAAGGGATGAATTAACTGAGACTCCTTTTAGTGATTTGAGAAGAAGAATAAAAGAGGATATACTTAACAATCCTGATAAAATTGTTATTTTTATTAAAACGAATGTTAAGGCACCTTATAATGTAATGATAGATGTATTTGATGAAGTTTTACTTGCCTATGAAAAAGCTGATTCAACAATGTGGAAAAGAGGACTCCTTGACAAGAATGGAAATGGAATATTAGATGAGGATGAAAGAATTCCAAGGAAAATTTCTATTAAAGGAATTGGAGAGGAAACATGAAGATTGAAAGGATTGAAAGACCAAGAGCAGTTATTCCAACAGCCTCAATGGCTGATATTGCATTTTTACTTATTATATTCTTTATGTTAACAACTGTTTTTAGAAAGGAAAAGGGTTTAAAGACACTCCAATTTCCTCAGGCTGAGCAGACACAGAGAATTAAGAAGCACAAGCATCTTTCTTATGTCTGGATTTCTAATAGAGGAGATATTTTTGTTCATGATTTGCCTACTGATACAAGTTTTATCAAAAGGGAATTTCAACAACTTGTTTTTGAAGATCCCCAGCTTTTGACCATGATAATGGCAGATAAGAGGGTGGAGTATAGGTATGTAAATATGGTAATTGAAGCCTTAAGGAGTGCGAAGGCTTTAAGGGTAAGTTTCAGAACTGATTTTGAGAAAAAATGAAAATTTTAATTGACAAATTAATAATTTTTGCATTAAAATACTAAAATGTTTGATCCAAGAGAAAAATATGATCTTATATTTCAGATATCCCTATCAATAACTTTAGTAATATTTATCCTTCTATTTATAGGGCTAAAAGTAAGTGTAAATCCGTATGTTTCGAAGGGTGCAAGAGAAATAATTGTTGAGAATATACAACAGGAAACTATGGAACTTGAGCTTCCTCAACCTCCACCTAAACCGAAGATAGCAGTTGAGATAGAGGAGGCTGAGCCACAGGAAGAAAATGTCCAGGAAACGATAGGAGAGACAACGGGTGATATTGAGGAGATTATACTTCCGACCCCTGAGCCAGGTCAGGTTTTCAATGAGTTTGAAGTTGAGGAAAAGCCTGTTTTAATTAAAAAGGTTGACCCCGAATATCCAGAGGTAGCGAGGCAGCTTGGTATCCAGGGTAAGGGTAGGGCATTGGTAATAGTAGGACCTGATGGAAGGGTGGTTAAAATTGAGAGCATAGTGGTTGATAATGAGATTTTTAGAGAACCTATAGAAAAGGCTGCATTACAGTGTATTTTTAAACCCGCAAAGCAAGCAGGTATTCCTGTTTCAGTTAGGGTTGTTATTCCTTTTATATTTAAATTAACAAAATAGAAAAGGAGGTAAATTTATGGATCTAAAGCTAAAAAGTATTTTCCTGCTCATAGGTGTATTTTTAACTATCCTATGGGCAGGAACAACCGGTAAAATTTCCGGTCGTGTAACAGATGCCACGACCGGTGAGGGTCTCCCTTTTGCAGTTGTTAGGTTAGTAGGAACGCAATTAGGTGCTTATACTGATGATCAAGGTTATTATGTTATTTTAAATGTTCCTCCTGGAACATACAATATAGAGGTAACATATGCTGGTTATCAGCCAGGTCTTGTTAAAGGTGTAGTTGTTGAAGCTGATAGAACAATAGAGGTAAATATTGGTTTAAAGCCTACAACTGTTGAGGTGGAGCCAATTGTCGTTGAGGCTAAGGAAAAACTCATAAGACCAGACATTCCTGAATCAAGAAAGATAATGAAGGGTGAAGAAGTAGCCCAGATTCCTGTTATGAATATTCAGAGTGTTGTTGAAATTTCAGTTGGTGTTGTGGAAAGGGGAGGGCTCCATATAAGGGGTTCAAGACCTGAGGAGGTTGTTTATGTTGTGAATGGAGTTGAGGTTAGAGACCCCTTTACTGCTTTTACTGCTCCTGGAATTCCCCTTCTTGCTATGGAGGAAGCTGGTGTTTCAACGGGTGGTTTTGATGTGGATCAGGGTGCAGCAGCAGGAGGAACTATTAATTTGGTTACAAAGGGAGGTGGGGAGAAATATGATTTTGCTTACAGATTTTCCACAACAAATTTAAGTTTCCTGGGTGATCAAATTAATGGATTTTTAAATGCAGAAAGGGGAGATTACATAAGGGACTTTTTACTTGGATATAACAGAGACTTAAAAGCTACTACAGGTAAAAGGCACAGAAGAGATGAAATCTTAAATGAATTTTCATTATCAGGTCCTATGCCCTTTTTAAATAGAAAAGCTGCTAACTTTCTTATAAGTGGTGATTATCAGACCCATAAAGGAAGGTTCCCTGTATATTCAGAAGAGAATAAGAGAGTGAAAAACTGGGGTTTATCTTTCAGGTTTGATACAAGACTGACTCAGTATCTCCTTTTATATTTAACAGGTTTTTACAGATATGAAAGATTTGGAGAGTATGATCCTCAGTTTAGATTTATGCCTGATTTGAGGTATGAATTTTTAAGGAGAATGAGGAGTTTTTCAGGTGGTATTAACTGGCTTGTAGCTCAGAAGTATATGAATGAGATAAATTTTGGTTATTTTGGAAGGGATTTAAAGAGGAATATTTTTGAGGATATAGATAAAGATGGTGTTGATGATTTTGATGATAGGGATCTTGATGGATTTCCTGAAATAGACATTGATTATTTTAAGAGAGTTTATTATGATTCAATTAAGGGTAAGTGGATTATAGATAACAATTACTGGTATGGAATAGATTCGGTTGCTAAAATGACCAAGGTTGATAGGAAATATTTTAATGTGAATGAAAAAGAGGGTTATGTCGAGCTTCCTTTCTACTGGTGGGAAGATTTTGTTTATGGTTTTTATCCTGGTCAGAGTGCTGCACATCCTGAATGGTGGCCAACTGATCCAGGAGCCCCTTTAAACAGATATGGATGGGGGCAGAGTTTTGTTCAGGATTTTGATGTTATTGTAGTTAAGTTGCCAAACGGTAAAATTGATACTTTTGTAGATATGCAGGGTGTGATTTATCCTTATCCAATTAAACCGGATTGGCTCTTTTTTGAGAATGAAAGAATAGATTCTCTTCCTTTAGGCTCACAGATTTTGGATACAATTCTTTCTGTTGGTAATCTTTATTTACCATATCCTCACAATTTTGAGAGGGACCAGTGGGGTTATTTAAGAAATTCTCATCTTACCTTTTCCTGGAAGATGACAGCTCAGCTTACAAAGAAAACAAAAACTGCTCCAGGTCATGAACTTTTAGTTGGTGCTGAATATAAAAAGATTAATTTGATGGTTTATGATGTGGATTTTGCTTCAGGTGGAAATATTTATCTCCAGATGGTTAATCCGCCACTTTCAAAAAGACCCTTTGATACAACTTATAATTTTGTTGATTTTCTGAATTCCCATAAAGTTAAACCCTATCAGGTAGCCTTTTATCTCAGAGATAAAATTGAAATGGAAGGAATGTGGGCAAGGGTTGGTGTGAGGTTTGATCTAATAGATAATGATGGATACTATTCACCGATTCTTGAATCAAAACCACAGGAAGCATTTATAACAGATCCTGTTTATGGAGTGAGATATTTCTCAGAGGCAGAAAATACAAAACCTTACTGGATAATATCCCCGAGAGTTGGTGTTTCTCATCCGATTACTGAGAGAGATGTTCTGCATTTTACCTATGGACATTATTATCAGATACCGCCTTATAACCAAACAAATTTCAATTATATTGTGACAGGTGCATTTCCAATAATTGGAAATCCAAGATTAAAACCAGAAAAGACTGTTTCTTATGAGTTAGGAGTTAAGCATGGTTTTACAACAGATTTTATAATTGATATAACAGCATTCTATAAAGATATTCAGAACTGGGCAAGGACAAAATTTTATAAAGTTGATCCATTAACAAATGTAACTACATTTTATAATGAGGATTATGGATCTTCAAGAGGAATTGGTGTTGAGATATTAAAAAGGCCAGGAGGTGTATTTATTCCCTATTTATCTTTGAATATAAACTATACCTTCCAAGTAGCAAAAGGTTCCTTTTCTTCTCCTTATCTTGGTTATTACTGGCAGTGGCTTGGTTATCCTCTTCCTCCAAAGGAATCTCCTCTTAACTGGGACCAGACCCATTCTGTAAATGCTATTTTCTCATGGATTGTTCCTCAGAATAAGAGATTTCTTGGTTTATCTGACTGGGGAGCTACGCTTCAGTTTGCTTATGGTTCTGGATTCCCATGGACACCTCCTATAAGGTCTGAGAGAGATGCAATTGAACTTATTAATTCAAGAAGATTACCTTCAACAAAGAATGCAGACCTTAGGTTATTTAAGAATTTCCCTCTATGGAGAGGTAATTTACAGGTTTTTATGGATATTTATAATGTCTTTAATACAAAAAATCTTGGAGGCATTTATGATGAAAACTGGTATGACCAGTTTAAAGACCCTGAGGGTGAGGTAAAGGATTTGAGTGTATGGGAGCCGAGAAGACAGACAAGAATTGGATTTTTCTTTGAAATAGGCGGATTCTAAAAAGGAGGAATTTAATTATGAAGAGATTAATTTTTGTTTCCCTTTTGATGGTTGGGAGTGTTTTTTCCTCCAATAAAATTGCCCCTAAGTCAGGCGGAGTTCATGTTTTAAAGGGTCCTCGAGCGATATTTAACCAGACAATACCTGAAGCCTGGAACTGGATGAGTAATTATGGATTTATGGGTGGGGAGGGTGCTGGTGGTTTATGGGGGTTATCCTGGCCTGGTGGTGCTGCTGTAAACAATTATTACTTATGGCTTTCCTATTTTCTTGTTGGGGCAAAAGTTGGCAGTGAGTATTATGTAACTCAGGCTGATTATACAGCTAATGAATGGAGTCCTTGTGAAAATTTTAAGGAGTATGTTGGTCCTGGAAAGTCAGTTGTTGATATTGTTGTGTGTTTTAATGATTGTAAGTCAAATTCAAGGAATTCCCCTGGTAGGCGTCTTGGTGTAAAGGTTTTATGGAGAGTTCTTACTTGGCCTAATGAACCATATAATGATTTTATAGCCTATGAACTTTATATAACATTTAATAAAGATTCTTCAGATATTCCTGGTATAGGAAATCAGTTAGATTCCTTTTTTGTAGGGATGTGGTATGATTGTGATGTTTCCGGTGCTGATGCAAGTAACCCGCATATTGATGATCTTGTTCATTTCACAGGTTGGACAAATAATGAGTGGAGTAATAATTTTAAATTTCCACCATATTCTGATAAGGTAAGCTTCTATGGAGTAAGAGATTCATTCTTAACTTTCTCAGATGGTATAGATGACAATTACTTCATATGGGGTGATGATGAGATGGAACATATAGGAACAACCTGTGTGTCAAAGATACCTGTTAGAAAACCGAATAATACTTATGATACTGTTTTAGGTTATCTTATTCCCTATGGTATGAGTTATATTTATGATGGAGATGATCCTGCTGTTCCTGGAAACGATGAAGGAGAGGGAGGAAAGTCTGCTGGATATTGTTTTGGAGCTTTCATTTATGCTCCTCCTTCTGTTTCTGATTCTATATGGATTGATAATGGAGATACATGTAGGATAGTGAGACCTTTTTCCCATCAATGGTGGAACTGGGAATCTGACCCTGGAACTGACCTTGATAGATACAGATATATGAAAGGAAAACATCCTGCAACACAGGGATATAGATATGCCCCCCATCCATATGATTTAAACGCTTCAGAGTTTGATTATAGGTTTTTAAATACAGTTGGTCCATATACTCTTAGAAGTGGAGATACTCTGAAATTTGTATGGATTGCCGGTGTTGGTCAGGGTTTAGATGGTGGAATTGATAATTACTGGGGAAGGGGGTGGATAAGGGGAGCAAGACAAACACTTGAGTGGGCATACAGGGCATATTATGCTGGTAATCCTGGGGATCCTGCTCATCCAACTGCTCCAAAGTTTGATCCTGCGAAAGATAATCACTGGAAGATCCCGATACCGCCTCCTGCTCCTCTTTTAAAATATCAACTAACAAAAAAAGGAGTTCTTCTTGTATGGGATAATTCAGCAGAGGCTTATGTTGATCCCTTAAAGCAGAGACCTGACTTTCTACTTTACAGAGTATACAGGAGTATTTTCGAACCCAGGAATTTTTCTTTGATGGCTGAAGTTAAAAGGGACGAACTGGGAGGAATTTCCCATAGTTTTCTTGATACAACAGCACAAGTAGGATTCCCATACTTTTATGTTGTTACAGCAATGGATGAAGATTCTCTTGAATCTCCAATGGTTAATTACAAGAAAAATCCTGATGGAAGTGCGGTTCCTCTTTACATTACTACGGAACCTGCTGAAAAAGGAGATCTTTCACAGGTAAAAGTTGTTCCTAATCCTTTCCTTGGTTCAGCAAAATGGTCTGCAACTGAGTTATACAGTAAAATTGAATTTCAGAACCTTCCTCCTATTTGTAAGATTTATATATTTACAGCCAGTGGAAAACTTGTAAAGATGCTTGACCATAAGAATTTAACAGGAACAGAATCCTGGGACCTTTTAAATGAAAATGGAGTTAAGGTTTCTTCAGGATTATATTACTATAAAGTTGAAACTCCTGAAGGTAATTCAAAGGTTGGAAAGTTTGTAATACTTGATTAAAAGGAGGTAATTTTAATGAGAAGGTTTTTAACTTTCCTTATTTTATTCCCACTTTTGCTTTTTGCACAGCAAAAGGTGGGAAATGTGGGTGCTGATTTTCTTTCTATTCCTCTTTTGCCTGAAGCAATGTCAATGGGTGGTGCATACACTGCTGTTTCAAGTGGTGCTTCAAGTGTTTTTTGGAACCCATCTGGAACTGCTGATGTAAAAGGTTATGAAATTTATACTGGTTATACTATGTGGTTTGAAGATACAAAGGTTCCTTATTTATCTATTGTTAAAAGTCAAGGATTTTATGGTAATTTCGGTCTATTTATTTCCGGTTTCTTTACTGGAAAGATGGAGGAGTGGACAACAGATGGACCTACAGGAAACACATTCAGTTATAATGCCTATCAAATTGGATTGAATTATTCAAGATATTTTACCGATAGATTTACAGCGGGTGTATCTATTAAGATGGTTAGAGAAAATTACGGACCCTATTCTTCAACTCAGGGAGTTGCTTTTGATGCTGGAACTCTTTTTAATACTGGACTTTATACAATAAAACTTGGAATGGCATTTTTGAATCTTGGTCCTGAGCTTAAGCCCGATGGTAAATATATTCAGTATATTTATGAAGGCGGACAGATGAAGGAGAATGAAAGGGAATTTATGAGTTATCCTCTTCCAACAACCTTTAAACTGGGGCTTGCCTTTGAACCCTATACTTCAAAATTCTTAAAAGTTACGGGTGCTATTGAACTTCTTCACCCCACTGATTATAATGAGAGTTTTCATACAGGAATTAAATTTGATTTTAATACAATTTATATTTCAACAGGATACTATTATCTTATAGGGCAGAGGGTAATAGAGGAAAAGTTTAAGGAGGGAGGTTTTTCTCTTGGCTTTGGGTTAAATGCGCCAACAAAGTTAGGAACTATAAAGATTAATTATTCCTTTAATGATATGGGAATTTTGCCTGATGTTAATAGATTTTCTATTAACTTCAGTTTATAAAGGAGGTTAAAAAATGAAGAAGTTATTTTTGTTATCATTGATACTTTTTTTGCCTTTACATTCTTATACAATAGGTCAAAAAAAATCACAAATCTTCTTAAGATGGGGTATAACACTTGCTTTTTATCCTCAGGATGTAATTGCAAGGGTGATTGACAGAGTTCAATATGAAGAAGGAGGAACTTTAAAAGATCTTAACTTTGTTGTATGGACTCCTTATGAGAAAATTTTAGTAAAAAGATTTAAAATTAATAAAATATCCGGTAATTTACCTCAAAGGAAATATGGATGGTTAATAGCTTCTGGAATAGGTATTTATAGAACAGCTTCTCTTGATAATACAAATCTTCTTGCCTTTTCAAAGATTATTCCTGGTAAAATAATTGATTTTGACGTATCATATAAAAAGAGTGGTTCAGTTTATATCCCTCAAAATGTTTTTTGTGTGGACTCTTTGGGAGATATTTTACTATATAATTCAACAACAAATACTGTTTCAGTAATAGACACGAATCATAATGCCTTATCAATTTCTCTTGTGCCTGGAAAGATTGATACTATTATTTACGTTGGAAGAAGTGATGGTGTCTATTTTGCTAAAATTAATGACAATTATCAGACTTGGAATAAAGTTGGTGATCTAAGTGAGAGAGTGAATATTCTTTATGCAACAAGTTCCTTTATTCTTGCTGCTACCCCTTCAGGTTTATTTAGATGGGATGGAACAAACTGGACCCAGATAAATAATTTAACTATTAATTCAATTAAAGGGACAGGATTAACAAATAATAGAATATATATAGGGACAAGTTCAGGGGCTTATTATTCTGATGATAATGGATTAACCTGGGTTTCAATAAATGCTTTTTCTGGCAAAGATGTTATTGCACTTACTGAAAAAACTTCAGGTTCCTATCCAGGTCTTGGAACTTTCTTTGCTGTTATAAGGAATGATGGAGTTTATGATGACCTTGGAAATCATTTTACATCGGGTCTTGATGCATTTCTTAATTATGGTGCTTTGAATGGTTTTGATGTTGAATCTGATAATTTTGGTAGAATATGGTATGCTTGTGAGGCAGGACTTTTTTATCTTAAAGATTTTGGAGGAGGTAATTACGGATGGAATTTCAATCCTGGAATTGAGGAACAGTATGACCCACAAAAACCTGAAACTTCAACTATGATAGGGGTAAATGTTGCTGATGAGATTGTAAATGCTTTCCTTTCTGCATTCAAGCCTTTATTTAATGATACTCTCTATATAGATTTAGAAAAAATCAAATCTATGTTTTTAAATTATTTTGGTGCTTCTTATCCTGAGGATACTTTTCATTTTGTTATTAACCCATACTTAGTAACTCCACCTGATCCAAATGGTAGTCCTCCTTATAAGCCTTCTGATATACTCCCTGTATCACTCTTTACTTTGCATGATAGATGGCAGGACAATCCTCAAGAGTTAAAAGATGCCATATATGTAAAAGTTGGTTTCGAACTACTTGGAAAAGTTGGTGGTTTTCTATCTCTTACAGATCTTGAAAAGAAATTTGTATTTGATTATCAGTTTGTCAACAGGGGACTCTTTAATTTGAAACCAAAGGAAAATAAGCTTGTAAGAAAAGGTTTTGCTACTCTATTAATAGGTAATTACAAATATGAGGTGGATGGAGCTCCTATAACTGGAATTCCTGGTATTTTTGATTTTACTGAATATTATGATTCTACTGGAACCAATGTAGATATGAATAATATTTCAAAGTATCATGGGGAAGGAGAGCCTGAGGCTAATGAATTTAGCACTGCAAGAATATTTACTCTTTTAGAATATATAAAGGAAAAGTATGGAATATCAAAAATTGACACACTCTTTAGAGACACTTCAACATCTTTAGAAAGATTTAAACCTTACATTTCTCAATGGGCAATTGCTAATGCAAAAAAGGATTATACCTTATTTGTATCTTTCCCAAAAGAGGAATCTACAACAGAGTTGAGATATGCATTTATTGAACAAGAGCCTTTTTCCTATGTAATTTATAATCATAATCCTGATGCAAGCACACATATTCTTAGATTAAGTTTTCCCGATGATGCTTCCTATTTTGATGCTCAGGGTAACTGGATTTCACCTATTGAGGTCTGGAATATAAATTATAAAGTTGATAATACAATAGAGGTTACTAAACTTTTCCCTGAGAATACCTTGAGACATACATATTCTGTTCTTTTGAATGATAATACAGTATCCTTAAAACAGCAAATTGTGGTTGTAAATACTGATCTTGAAAAGGTTTTCAGCACTGCAAGGGGAAGAGATTTAGAAGTTCCGTACCCCATTTTGATGGTTTTCCAGAACCCTGCTGTTGATAACTTTGTTGATGTATATCTCTGGAGTAGAAGAAAGGTTTATAAGGATGTTAATGAGGAAGGTGTGGAACTAACAATTTCAGAAGGTGGAAGGGTTATTGATGTTGATGAAAATCTTACAAACCTTGCAGGTTCTGCTCCAATTGCTCTATTTACTACATCAAAGGAACTTAAGAGGAAAAGCACTATCTATAACTTTAATGCTTATGTAGAAGATACAACAGGTAATGGAGCACAAGTTGTTATTTCTGTTCCTGTTTTTTATGTAACTGGTGGAGGGACTTTTGCTTCTTCTGATGGTTCTATTAAAGTTAATATTCCATCCAATATAAATAATTCCTTCATGCTTACTTTTTCAAGAAATGATAAAATTGCTTTTGATTACATTGTTCCTGGTTCAGCAGAAGGTTATTCAGATATTATAACAATTGGGCAGAATGGAAAAAGAATTTCCTCTAACTTTAGAGTGGAGATTATTGATCCTTCATTGAAAAATGAGGGAGTTACCTTTTATAGATATGAAAGTGGGATTGGTTGGATTCCTGTTGAGGGAATTGTTGATAGGAACGAGGGGAAATTCCTTTTTGAGACAAACACTTTTGGAGTATTCCAGGTAAGAAGCGGTGGAGGAGGTTTAAATACTCCATTGATAAAAGCCCCACCTATTATTAAAAAAGAAGAGGCAAAAATTTCCTTTTATATTCCTTTTAAAAAGAATGTTGAATTATCCCTTTATAATTCATCAGGAAGAAAGATTTCTGAATTACTTAAAGGTGAAAAAGAGCCTGGAATTTATGAATTTACTCTTAATATTCCTTCTCAGGGCACTTATTTCATAGTAGCTGATATTGATGGATTTTCAAAAATTAAAAAGAAAGTTATCGTTTTAGATTCTAAATAAGGAGGGTTAAAATGAGAATGAAAACTTTTTTATCTTTAACTTTGGTTTCTATGATATTTCTTACAGCCTGTAAAAAGGTAGAAACTCAATTTTCACCTGAACCCTCAAGAGATGAACTTCTTAAAAAAGCGTGGTTCTATTATGATAAGGGAGATTTTGCAAGTGCTGAATTCTGGTTTGATTCTCTTATAACATTAAACCTTCAAGATAGAGAGGCTCTTCTTGGCAAAGGCTACACGCTTATGGAAAGAGAAAATTATGATCTTAGTTCAGCACTTTCTTATTTTTCTCTAATTCTTGCTCTTGACGGAATTTCTTTAGTTGAAAAAAGATTTAAGGAGGTTGCAACAATAGTTCAGGGTCCCTCTCTTCCATATGGAGCGACTTGGGCTATAAAAACAAAAAAGAGAAATATTGTTTGGGTATCAAGTGTGATTGAAGCACCTGCAAATGTTAAAATTCCCTTTTATTTTGATGATACCCTTGTTTACTTTAAAGGCAGTGCTCCTGATACAGTAACTTTTATAGATTACAGCTATTATGTGCCCCAGATGGGAACAGATGATAAATTTTTATGGGCTTGGGCAGGTATAGGATTTATATATCTTGCTCAGGACAAAAATTCACTTGCTGCTGAATACCTCTATTCTTTGGCAAAAAGAAGTAGAGCTTTTTACTTCCCACATTATCCTTTTATAAAATTTACAAATATTATTGGTTCTGCTGCTTATGCTTATTTCAAGGAAGGTCTATTCGGAAATGCAGTTGATGTTTTGAAACTTTCTGGCTGGAATGATTATCCTCAGGATCCCTTTGACCCTCTTTCCCGTTTAAAAATTCTTTTAAAAATTGAAGAGTTAATGAATGATTGATTAAAATTAAAAAATAAAATGGGTTCAAATCCCATAAAAAAAGGAGGTTTTTAAATGAGTAATTATAAAAAAATAATAGGAGGAATGCTAATAACTACATTCCTCCTTGCGGGCTATATAACTCCTACTGTGAAGACACATTTTGTTATTGAGAAAGATGTGGTGAGTTCTCTTGACTATTATCTTGCATCTCCTCCTGCATATACCACCTTAACAATAGAGTTTGTTGATACTATGCCAAACGAGTATTCAACCCTTTATACTGCTGAAAAACCAATAAATACATCACCAGACCAATCCTGTGTTTTCTTCACTTACAGAAGGTTATCAGATAATCTAAACTATCCAGGTTCAGGTTGGTTAGCTCTTACATTTACAAAGGATGGTGGAATGACATGGAGCAGAGTATGGCCTTACAATGATGATGGTGGAGGAAGGTATCCACAGGTTGGTCCATGGATGGGTAACTGTGATACATTCATATGCTCTTATGCAAATGTATCTCCTGGTTATGGTGCTTCAATAGCAACTGTTCCATCAGATGGTGACCTCAGTCAGGGGAATATTATAAAGTATTATTATGCAACGACTACCTTTGTTGGTTTTCAGAGTTTTGCAACTGGTTCAAATGACCTTGCCAATTATGTAAACTGGATGATAGGTGCTGATAATAACTATTTTACTCACTGGTGGTGGAGGTTAGGGTTTATTGATCCAGATCCTCCTGCAGTGGTATTTCCTAACTATCCTGGTCAAGTTTGGAATATGGATTATTTAGGTGGAACACTTGCAGCACTTGTAAGTCCTGATACAGTAAAAGTTTCTTATGATGATGGTGCGACCTGGTCAAGTATTTTTCTTAATGTTCAGATTCCTATTGATACATTTACTTTTTCTTATGATAAT